>DATFFJ010000125.1:0-17719 GCA_035250065.1 Aeromicrobium sp.
CGTCGACGGCAACGCATCGCGCAGCGCCATCGCCGGATGGCCGAACACGGCAGGAGCTGAGCGGGAGGCAGCGGTCATCCGCCGAACTCGCGAGTAACCCCACCGCTTACCGCCGGGTCGGGCCGGACTCATACGATTTCCCATGTGACCACCGCCGAATCCGTGCACGTCCCGCTCGCTGACGAGCAGGAATTCAGCGCGGCAGACTGGGAGGCGGCGACAGCGGCCGTCCTGCGCAAGCTGCGCCGGCTGGACGAGAACGCGCCAGATGCCGACGTGTGGTCAGCCCTTACGCACACGACCCTCGACCGGCTCGAGATCACCCCGCTGGGCACGCCGGGGGTCGAGACTCCCGACCCGGGGCTCCCAGGTGCGGCCCCCTTCACCCGCGGTGCCGGCATTGCCCGCGACGCGGAGGTCGAAGGCTGGGACGTGCGGGCATGGTTCGCCGATCCCGACGTCGACACCACCGTTGATCACGTGCACACCGACCTGGAGAACGGGGTCAACTCGCTGTGGATGGCTGTGGGCGACGGTGCCATCCCCGTCGACGCTCTGCCGAAGGTTCTCGAGCGCGTCTTCGTCGACCTTGCGCCGGTCATTCTCGATGCGCCGGACGCGCCACTCGAGGCTGCCCAGGCCTTCGATGCGGTCTTGGCGGACAAGGACGTCAAGCCGGCGGCCGGGACCAACTACGGCGCCGACCCGATCAGCGCCTCCGTGCGGAGGCTGGCCGAACCCGACACCGCGGTCGCCGTGGCGGTGGCTCAACTGGCCTCGGCGCGTGGCGCCCGCGGCATCGTCGTCGACGCCACGTCCGTCCACGACGCAGGCGCGTCCGACGTCCAGGAACTGGCGTATTCGCTGGCTGCCGGTGTCGCCTACGTGCGGGCACTGGTCGACGCCGGCTTCGGCATCGACGACGCGGCCGCCCAGATCGACTTCCGTTACGCGGCCACCGACGAGCAATTCCCGACGATCGCCAAGCTTCGTGCCGCGCGCCGGCTGTGGAGCCGAGTGCTCGAGCTCAGCGGAGCGACCCCGGCAGGCCAGCGTCAGCATGCGGTGACGTCCCGCGCGATGTACAGCGCCCACGACCCATACGTGAACATGCTGCGGGCCACGGTGGCCGCGTTCGCCGCCGGCGTGGGTGGAGCCGAGGCGGTGACGGCATTGCCGTTCGACGAGCCCATCGGGCTACCGGTCCCGTTCAGCCGCCGGATCGCGCGCAACGTCTCCAGCCTGCTCATCAGCGAGTCCCACGTGGCCACAGTCGCCGACGCCGGCGGTGGGTCGCACCTGATCGAGCAGCTCACCGACGAGGTCGCGCGAGCCGCGTGGTCGCTCTTCGGGGAGCTCGACTCCGAAGGTGGCATCGTCGCCGCCCTGGCCGACGGCCGTCTCCACGAGCGCATCGACGAGGTCGTGGCGGAACGCGAGAAGCTTGTCGCGACGCGCGCCAGGCCGCTCACCGGCGTCAGCGAGTTCCCGAACCTGAAGGAAGAGCCGCTGGAGCGCAAGCCCTATGGCCGGGAATTCCCGGTCCGTCGGTGGGGCGCCTCCTACGAGGCCCTCCGCGCCGAACCAGCTGCAACGCCGGTGTTCGTCGCCACGCTTGGCACCGTTGCCCAGCACACGGCCCGGGCGACCTTCCTCACCAACCTTCTGGCCGCCGGTGGAGTCGACGCCGTGGTCGCCGGTGCCACGGCCAACGTCGCCGAGGTCCTTGCCGCGTACGACGCAGCCGACAAGCCGGACGTCGTCGCGCTCGCCGGTCCCGACGACCTGTACGCCGAGCGCGGTGCCGAGACCATCGAGGCCTTGCGCAGTGCGGGCGCACGTCACGTCATCCTCGCCGGAAGGCCCCGGGACCTCACGGTCGACGATTCGGCCGCCATGGGCGTTGATGCGCTGGACTTCCTGCGCCGGACGCGGGAGGCACTCGGATGAGCATTCCCAAGAGCTTCGCGGGCCTCGAACTCGAGTCGACCCCTGAGCCCGTCGAAGGGGTCATTTCGACGAGCTCAAAGACCTACCAACCCTGGCAGTCGCCCGAGGGCATCGAGATCCAAAGCCTCTATACCGCGGCCGACCTCGAGGGCCTGGACGCGCTGGACACCTACCCCGGTCTCGCGCCGTTCCTCCGCGGCCCGTACCCGGCGATGTACACGACCCAGCCGTGGACCATCCGCCAATACGCGGGCTTCTCCACGGCCGAGGAGTCGAACGCCTTCTACCGCCGCAACCTGGCCGCCGGCCAGAAGGGCCTGAGTGTCGCCTTCGACCTGGCCACCCACCGCGGTTACGACTCGGACCACC
The DNA here is from genome assembly GCA_035250065.1 of Aeromicrobium sp. Taxonomy (GTDB): domain Bacteria; phylum Actinomycetota; class Actinomycetes; order Propionibacteriales; family Nocardioidaceae; genus Aeromicrobium. The sequence continues at coordinate 2,320 of DATFFJ010000125.1, forward strand.
CGCGGGTCCGTGGCGACGTCGGCATGGCTGGCGTGGCGATCGACTCGATCTACGACACGCGCCAGCTGTTCGACGGCATCCCGCTGGACCAGATGAGCGTCTCGATGACGATGAACGGCGCGGTGCTTCCGGTGCTCGCGCTGTACATCGCCGCTGCCGAGGAGCAGGGCGTACCGCCGGAGAAGCTGACCGGGACCATCCAGAACGACATCCTCAAGGAGTTCATGGTCCGGAACACCTACATCTACCCGCCGGCTCCGAGCATGCGGATCATCTCGGACATTTTCAGCTACACCTCGGCGAAGATGCCCAAGTTCAACTCGATCTCGATCTCCGGCTATCACATGCAGGAGGCCGGAGCGACCGCCGATCTGGAGCTTGCCTACACGCTGGCCGATGGCGTCGAGTACATCCGCAGCGGTTTGGCCGCCGGCCTGGACATCGACGCGTTCGCGCCCCGCCTGAGCTTCTTCTGGGCCATCGGCATGAACTTCTTCATGGAGGTCGCCAAGCTGCGGGCCGCTCGAGCCCTGTGGTCCCGGCTGGTTCACCAGTTCGACCCGACGAACCCGAAGTCGTTGTCGCTGCGCACCCACTCGCAGACCTCAGGCTGGTCGCTGACCGCCCAGGACGTCTTCAACAATGTCGCCCGGACGTGCATCGAGGCGATGGCGGCGACGCAGGGCCACACCCAGAGCCTGCACACCAACGCGCTGGACGAGGCCATCGCATTGCCGACCGACTTCAGCGCGCGCATCGCTCGCAACACCCAACTTCTGCTGCAGCAGGAGTCGGGCACGACGTTCAGCATCGACCCGTGGGGCGGTTCGTATTACGTCGAGAAGCTGACGCACGATCTCGCTGACCGAGCGTGGGCACACATCCTCGAGGTCGAGGAGGCCGGCGGCATGGCCAAGGCCATCGAGGCCGGCATCCCGAAGATGCGCATCGAGGAAGCGGCTGCCCGCACGCAGGCCCGCATCGACTCGGGCCAACAGAAGGTCATCGGGGTGAACACCTATCGATTGGCTGATGAGGACCCGCTCGACGTGCTGAAGGTCGACAACGCCTCGGTCTACGCCCAGCAGGTCGCCAAGCTGGAGCGGCTCCGCGCCGAGCGCGACCAAGCCGAGGTGGACCGGGCGCTCGCCGCGCTGACGGCGTCGGCCGAGCGTGGTCAGCCGAGCCACGCGAAGGGCGAGGTCTCACTCGACGGCAACCTGCTCGCACTGGCCGTCGACGCCGCCCGTGCCAAGGCCACGGTCGGTGAGATCTCCGACGCCTTGGAGAAGGTCTACGGGCGCCACCAGGCGGTCATCCGTACGATCTCGGGTGTGTACCGCTCCGAAGCCGGCGACTCGAACAAGCTCGCCAAAGTCGTCGAGGCGACCGACGAGTTCGAGAAGGCCGAGGGCCGACGTCCGCGCATCCTCGTCGCCAAGATGGGCCAGGACGGGCACGACCGTGGGCAGAAGGTCATCGTCACGGCGTTCGCCGACATGGGCTTCGATGTCGACGTGGGCCCGCTGTTCTCGACACCCGAGGAAGTCGCCCAGCAGGCGGTGGACGCGGACGTCCACATCGTTGGAGTGAGCTCACTCGCGGCCGGTCACCTGACGCTCGTGCCCGAGCTGAAGAAGGCTCTCGCGTCGCTGGGTCGCGAGGACATCATGGTTGTCGTCGGCGGCGTCATCCCGCCGGACGACGTGGCAACACTCAAGGGGATGGGTGCGGCTGAGGTGTTCCTGCCCGGAACGGTCATCGCGGATGCGGCGCTGGGCCTGCTCAAGCAGCTGCGCAGCTAGCTGCCAGGATCGCCGAAGACGTGGCGGGTGAGTGCTTGGATATCGCGGTCGAGTAGATCGATTCTTGAAGTCAGGCGTGACTCGGCGGCGCTGATCTCCGATTTCAGCACCTGGACGAACATGGTCGAGACGATCCCGAGCATGCCGAAGATCGCTGCGCCGAACATGCCAATCAGCGTCCACACCTGTGGCTCGGTCACCTCGATCACTCCTTCATTGTGAACTGACGTCGCCGACGCTGTCATCCGGCGGCGACACGGCGAGCGCCACGACATAAGTCTGTGGATTCGTCAGCCCTAGACTCGCGGGTGTGGACGTGAACGGGCTGGTCGATGGTGTCTTGGCTGGCGAGCGATCCGAGATCTCCCGGGCCATCACGCTGGTCGAGTCGAGCCGGGCGGATCACCGGACGGCGGCGCGCGAGCTTCTGGAGAAGATCGCGCCGCAGGCTGGTGGGGCAACGCGGGTCGGCATCTCGGGAGTTCCCGGCGTCGGGAAGTCCACCTTCATCGAAGCGCTCGGTACGTATCTCGTCGACGAGGGCAATCGGGTCGGCGTCCTGGCCGTGGACCCCTCGAGTACCCGCACCGGCGGCTCCGTGCTCGGCGACAAGACGCGGATGGCGAGCCTCGCGACACGCCCCGAGGCCTACATCAGGCCATCGCCCAGTGCCGGAACCCTCGGCGGCGTCGCCCGGGCCACCGTCCAGGCGATGACCGTCTTGGAGGCGGCCGGCTTCGACGTCGTCCTGGTCGAGACGGTCGGCGTCGGCCAGTCCGAGATCACGGTGGCGGGCATGGTCGACACCTTCCTCTTCCTGACGTTGGCCCGCACGGGCGACCAGCTCCAGGGCATCAAGAAGGGAATCCTGGAGATCGCCGATGTCATCGCGGTCAACAAGGCCGACGGCAGTCGCGAGGATGAGGCCGAAGCCACGGCCAAGGACCTCGCCGGCGCCCTGCGTCTCGTCTACGCTGGGACGGACACGTGGGTTCCGCCGGTCCTCACCTGCTCGGCCTTGGAACATCGCGGAATCGACGAGGTCTGGAACCGGGTTATTAGGCACCGCGAGTTCCTCGGCAAGCAGGGCCTCAGCGACAAGCGTGCGCAGCAGCAGCTCGATTTCATGTGGGCACTGGTCCGCGACGAACTCGACCATCGACTGCGGACCGATGCCGATGTGGCCGCAATGCGCGCGTCGCTCCGGGAAGAGGTCCTGTCCGGCCGGCTCCCGGCGGTCGCAGCGGCGGACCGCATCCTTCAGGCGTACGACGCGTGAGGAGGAGCGACGCGCGCTCGCGCGCGATTCCAACCGCCTGAACATTCTGGGCCTAGTTCACATGGACTAGTTCTTTCGGGTACCCTCGAGGGACCGCGTTGGCCAGCACCCTCCGGGATGTGGGAGCGAAGCTGATTCGGAGCTTGGAGGGCCTGGCGTCTCGGGGGGACGCTAGGCCCTCCCTTACTTTCACCGCCGGCCGGTGCCATTACGCTCGCGGACATGGATCAGAGTGCGTTCTACGGCGTCGTCTCAGCCATCAACTTCACCCTGCTCGGCCTCTGGTGGGTTGCCGCCAAGGATTGGGTCGATCTGGTCGCCGGTGCGGCCTCGGCGCGTCGAACTGCGTACTTGGTGTCGCTGCAGTTCGTGATCCCGGGCACGGTGTCCCTGCTCGCTCAGGTCGCACCCGACGTCCCACTCGTCTGGCGTACGGCGTTCGCGATTGCCGGCGCCGTTGGCGCTGTGGGTGTCCTGATGCTGGCTTCCGAGCTCCGGCGTGTGTCCGGCGCACGGGTCACGCCGGCCCTGTTCGTCGTCGCTGGCGTCCCGCTCTACCTGGCCGTCGCCGTGGTGGCGGCGGTGCCGGCCTTGAGCACCGCGTTCCCAGGCGGCTTCACGCCCATCCAGATCGAAGCACTCTTGCTGACGTTGCTCGTCTTCCTCGGGACGCAGGAGGCGTGGGTGGTCCGCCTACCACCGGCCTCCCAGGTGACTGCCTAACTCAGACCTGCTGGGCCCACGCCGGATTCCAGCCCGGCACCTCGTCAGCCTTGCGTGCGGTCGGGCCGGTGTAGATCGCCGACGGACGGATGAGCCGGCCGGTCCGGAACTGCTCCAGGATGTGCGCACTCCAGCCGGCGGTGCGGGCTGAGGTGAACATCGCCGTGAACATGTTCGGCGGAACCTCGGCAAAGTCCAGGACGATGGCGGCCCAGAACTCGACGTTCGTCTCGAGGACACGGTCCGGGCGACGTTCGCGCAGCTCGGCCAACGCGGCCTCCTCCAACGCCTCGGCGACCTCGGCGCGGGGCGCGTTGAGCTCGCGGGCGGTGCGGCGCAGGGTGCGGGCTCGCGGGTCTTGGGCGCGGTAGACCCGGTGGCCGAACCCCATGAGCCGCTCGCCGGAGTCGAGCACGCTCTTGACGTACCCGACGGCGTCGCCGGACTTCTCCACCTCCGAGATCATGTGAAGCACGCGGGAGGGGGCGCCGCCGTGCAGCGGACCGGACATCGCGCCCACCGCGCCGGACAGAGCGGCGGCCACGTCGGCGCCAGTCGAGGCGATCACGCGGGCGGTGAACGTCGAGGCGTTCATACCGTGCTCGGCGGCTGACACGAAATACGCGTCGATAGCCTTCGCGTGATCGGGATTCACCTCGCCGCGCCAACGCATGAGCATCCGCTCGACGATCGTCTTGCACTCGTTGATCCGCGCTTCGGGGACCGCGGGCTGGCCGAGGCCGCGGGCGGCTTGGGCGACGTAGGACAGCACCATGACGGCGGTTCGGGCGAGGTCGGCGCGGACCTCGGCAGCGTCGGCGATGTCATACAGCTGGCGCAGGCCCCAGTAGGGCGCGGTCAGGGCGATGGCGCTCTGGACGTCGGCGCGGACGTCGCCGGAGTGGACGGGGATCGGGAACGGCTCCGCCGGCGGCAGACCCGGTTCGTAGGCGCCGTCGACGAGCAGGCCCCAGACCTTCTCGAACGGGACCCGGCCGACGAGGTCATCGATGTCGACGCCGCGGTAGCGAAGTGCCGAACCTTCCTTGTCCGGCTCGGCGATCTCGCTCTCGAACGCGACAACACCTTCAAGGCCGTGGTGCACGACGACGTCGTCAGTCATGGGCGTCATTCTGCCGTGTGTAGTCTTCCGGCCCGCGGGGAGGTGGCCACTACCGTGGAAGCCATGGAGCCCCCGGAGCTGGCCGCGATCCGGCGCGAATACACCGCGCGTGGCTTGACCGAGGACGAGGCGGGCGATGACCCGCTCGTCCTGCTACGACAGTGGATTGCCGAGGCGGTGGCTGCCGGGATCGACGAGCCGAACGCCATGGCCGTGGCAACAGCTGACGCACGCGGCCGTCCGTCCGTCCGCACCGTGCTGCTGAAGGGGATCGACATCGACGGCGCGGTCTTCTACACGAACCTCGAGTCCCGCAAGGCTCGTGAGCTGGCGGAGAACCCGTGGGCCGCAGCAGTCCTGCTCTGGCGGCCGCTCCAGCGTCAGGTCCGCATCGAAGGGCCGGCGTTGCCGGTCTCCGACGACGAAGCCGACCGGTACTTCGAGTCGCGTCCGCGTGGGGCTCAGATCAGCGCGGCCGCATCCCAGCAGTCCGAACCCATCGACGGCCGGGACGATCTGGAACGGCAGTACACCGAGGTTGAGCAGGCTGCCGCCGGAGGCGACCTCGCACGACCGTCGTTCTGGGGGGGCTATCGACTCGGGTTCGACTCGATCGAGTTCTGGCAGGGGCGGCCCAATCGGCTGCACGACCGCATCCGGTTCGTCCGGGGCGCGGCGGGCTGGAAGCGCGAGCGCCTGCAGCCGTAGGGGTGGCTCAGATCAGCCGGAGACGATCTGCGCACCGTCAACGGTCACTGCCCTGGGCGGAAGTGACTTGGGTGCCGGACCCGCCACGACGGAGCCGTCCGTGATCGAGAACCGGCTGCCGTGGCACGGGCAGTTGATCGTGCGCCCAGCGACCTCGGCGACCGTGCAGCCCTGGTGGGTGCACACCGACGAGAACGCCTTGAACTCGCCCTCTTCCGGCTGTGTCACGACGATCTTGTGCTTCTTGATCACGACGCCGCCGCCGACGGGGACGTCGGCTGCGGCAGTGAGAGCAACGCCGGCCTTGGACTCGCTGGCGGTGGGCTCGGGCTCGGTGGTGTCGACAGACGTGTCGTACGCAGTGCATCCACTCAGCGTCGCGCCGGCGACGACGCACGCGCCGAGGGCGACGGTGCGGCGGCTGATTCCCGGCGGCGATTCCACAGGTGTCTCTGTCATGGCTGGTTCGGTCTCTCGGGAGGGGATCATGACGGGACTCAGAAGATGACGCCGAAGGTGGTGAAGAACCACAGGGACGAGGTGGCCCAGAGCACGGTCAGCGCGGCGAACGCTGCGCCGCCGAACACGGGCAGCGCCCAGCCGGGGGACTGGTTGTCGCTGAGGGCGAGCATCTTGATGGTGAAGACGCCGTAGAAGAAGCACCCGGCGATCGAGTGCAGCAGTGCCCGCGGGCTGGTCACCTGGAATCCGGCGATGTACAGGCAGTGCGCCGCGACCGGGAGGCTTGCCGCGACGGCGGCCCGCCCGGACCATCGATGCAGGAAGTTGACCGTCGGGCTGGTGCCCCGGAGCTTGCCGTAGATCTTCAGCGCGGTGACGAGCTGAACGATCGCCAACAGCAGCGTCAGGGTGGCGAGCCAGGACTTGACCGCCAGGAAGCTGGAGAATCCGGCGACATTGATCGCGACGGTTCCCGGTGGGTGCACCGCGCCGTAGGCGCCGAGACCGACGGCCACCATCAGGCCGACGACGATGGCGACGAGAAAGCTCGACTGCGCGGTGGGGCTCTCGCTGGTGGGTTGAGCGGTGTTCATCGTCAGCGCCTCCTCAGTGTCAGCGGGTCTCGCCGGTGACGGCCTCGGCCTGATCGGTCTCCGGGTCGAGCCTCGGTGCGGGCTTCAGGGTGCCGCCGGTGTTCTCGATACCGACCTGGCTGCCGTCCGGTAAAACGATCCAGCCGATCGTGGAGTCGTCGTCCTTGCGGCGATACAGCCCAGCCGGCGGATCTGCCTCCTCGAGGTCGAAGGCGTATTGTTCGTCGCCTCGGGCGGCGACACCGGTGACGCGCTCACCGTTGAATCGGGCATCGATGGTTGATCCGCTGGCCGCCTCGAGGCTCACGCGGCTGCCGGAGACCGAGCCGGTGAGCCACGCCTCGATGGACGTGCCGTTGCACAGATATCCGACAGCGCGATCACCCTTGATGGCCACGGCTACTGCGAGCTCACCGGTCGCATCCTTGCCGGCGTAGACCGCTTCGTCGGGGAACTGCGCACCCTCGGTGGCGCCGTCGCCGGGCTGGTTTGCCGGCTCGGTTGGCTCAGCAGTCGGCACTGCCGGAGCGCCGGCCTGATTCGGGATCAGTGCGTCGTTCAACGAGAGGATGACCACGAGCGCCCCGAGAGCGAGGACAAGAGTGATGAGCGGGCTTCGGCGCTTCACACGATCTCCCTCCCCGGATGTGACCGACCAGCGGTCCTCCGCGCCACCACTCTAGGCAACGGCGAACGATGCCGTCGGGCGATCGCCGGAACATTCGCTCGCCGGAGCGCGATGCGCTAAACAGCCCCCGCGACCAGTCCAACGGTCAACCCCAGCACAGCGCAGACTCCCAGGATCCGGAGCACGCCCCAGCCCCGCAGCACGAGCACGAACCCGATGACGGCGATTGCGGCGACCCATCCGTGCACGCTGGACAGGACCGGGACGTCGATTCGGGTCAGCCCCCAGGTGTGTCGGGTCAGGTCGGCGAACAGCGTGTGGAGCGCGAAGTACAGCGCAAGGCTGGCGATGACCCCGACAACGGCCGCCGTGACACCCGCGAGCGCCGACCGCAGGCCGGTGAGGTGTTGGAGTCGTTCGACATAGGGCGCGCCGACAGCGATGAACAGAAACGAGGGCGCGAACGTCACCCAGGACGTGACCAGGGAAGCTGCGATCGCGATCGCCCACGGGTTGGCGTCTCCGGCGTGCCGGAAGGCGCCGACGAAGGCCACGAACTGGACCACCATGATCAGCGGACCCGGCGTGGTTTCGGCCAGCGCCAAGCCACGCACCATGTCTGTGGTGGTGAGCCAGCCGTAGTGCGCTACTGCCTGCTGAGCGACGAAGGCGAGCACGGCGTAGGCGCCGCCGAAGGTGATCAGGGCGGATCCGGAGAAGAACAGGCCCTCGTCGACGACGATGCTGTCGCGTCCGAAAACCACGGCGGCGATGCCGACCGGCGCCAGCCACAACGGAATGCCGAGCGTGAGCAGGAGGGCCGTCCGACGGCTTGAGGCCTGTGGGGCTGGAGCGGAGTCGTCGATCGCGTTGGCTTCAGCGATCTCGGGATGGCGCCGGCCCAGCGACCATCCGGCGAGGGCAGCGGCGAGAACCACCAGCGGGAACGGGACACCGAACGCCGTGATCGCCACAAAGGCAGCGACGGCGATGGCGACCCAGCCCGGATGCGTCAGGCTCCTTCTCCCGATGCGAATCAAGGCGTGAACAACGATGGCGATCACGGCCGGAGCCAGCCCGAGGAACAGCGACTCGACGAACGTGGTGTCACCGGCCGTGACGTAGACGGCCGACAGCGCCAGCATCGTCACCACCCCCGGGATGACGAACAGTGTCCCGGCGATCAACGCGCCCCGCAGTCCATGGAGGAGCCAGCCGATGTAGGTCGCCAACTGCTGCGCTTCGGGTCCGGGCAGAAGCGTGCAGTACGAGAGAGCGAAGAGGAATCTTTGTTGGCTGATCCAACGGTGCTCGTCCACCAAGGATCGCTGCATGACCGCGATCTGCCCGGCCGGCCCGCCAAACGTCTGCAGCGAGATCGCCGCCCAGGCCTTGGTTGCCGTGCTGAGGGATGGCGGCGCGCCGGGGCCCTCGTTGCGCGGCTCGCTGGTCAAGAGACGGCGATCCAGATCTGCTCGGAGCGACCGACCAGGCTCCCGTCTTCGGTGTAGAGGGCCGTCGAGGTGAACTGCTTGCGGCCGTCCTTGTTGCGGAGCCAGCCCGTTGCAAGAAGCGTTTCGTTCGCTTCAGGAAGCCGGATCACCTCGGCAGTCATGCGGCCCAGCAGCCACGGCGTCTCCCCGAATCCGGCAGCCCACGCGCCGGGGCAGTCCAAGCCGGCCCACGCGATCGGCACCGAGACGTGGCCGGTTTCGTCGGCAAATGCCTCATGCACGTGCCACGGAGCGGCCGACCGGCCTTCGCCGATCGGCCCGGTGAACAGGCACAGGCCATCCCCAGGCTCACGCCTCGTGCCACAGGTGAAGCAGTGGTCGAACGGATGATGGGTGTAGCCGGGGTATGCCGCCGCGCCGGCGGCTGCGTCGGCCGGCGAAACGATCGGCGGCGGATCGTCGGTGAACACACCGGGTGTGGCCGTGCCGATGACGGCGCCACCAGCGGTCAGGAGGCGCAGCTCAGCGGCTGCGTCGTCTTCCTCCCACGTCAGGGTCGTCTCCAGTGGTGGGGGTTGCAGCAGCGTGCTGGTGACCGTGGAACCAAGGGGGTCGGCCTCGTGGCGTCGCACCCACTCCTCAGCGAGGAGGCCACAAACCCACCCGCCGTTACCAGACTTGAGTGGGCCGTTGAACTGCGCCGGGATCGTCACCATGGGACAACCGTACTTGCGGGTGTCGCGACCATCCGTCAGGCAGAATGGGCGCGTGAGCGACCTGATCGACACCACCGAGATGTATCTCCGCACGGTGTACGAGCTGGAGGAGGAGGGCATCGTCCCCCTGCGCGCTCGCATCGCCGAACGGCTCCACCAGAGCGGCCCCACCGTGAGCCAGACCGTGGCCCGGATGGAGCGCGACGGCCTGCTCACCGTCCAAGGCGACCGCCATCTGGAGTTGTCACCGAAGGGCCGCCAGCTGGCCACGCGCGTCATGCGCAAGCACCGCCTCGCCGAGCGACTGCTCTTGGACGTCATCGGCTTGGACATCGAGCTGGTGCATGACGAGGCGTGTCGCTGGGAACACGTGATGTCCGAACAGGTCGAGCGACGCTTGCTGGACCTGCTGAAGCATCCCAGCGAGTCGCCCTATGGCAACCCCATCCCGGGGCTGGAAGAACTCGGTGAGCCGGGCACCGCAGGCGGTCCGGCCGACATCTTCCTCGACGGCGTGCAGCCGCTGACCGAGGCGGTGACCGGTGAGCCGGCGCGCCGGATCGTCCGGCGGATTGCCGAGGAGCTGCAGACCGATCCCCAGGTGCTCTCGGTCTTGCGCCGGGTCGGCGCGCTTCCCGGCAACGACGTGCTCGTGTCCAAGGGCCACGAGGGCGTCGTGATCGCCCGCCAGGGCGAGTCGGCGGAAATCGACACTGAGGCTGCCAACCACATCTTCGTGTCCAACTGAGCAACGATGTCGCGCTGGTTCCGACGCATCGGCAGTGAGGTGCTGGGCTGGACCCTCGTAGTCCTCGGCCTTGTACTGACGGCGCCCGGCGTGCCCGGCCCCGGCCTGCTTCTGCTTGTCGCTGGTCTGGCGCTGCTCGCGCCGCACTACGCGTGGGCGCGTCGGGCATTTGAACCGCTGCACGATCGTGCGGTGGAGGCCGCGCAGCGAGGGGTCTCGACCAAGGCACGCGTGCTCGTGGGGGTGGCGAGTGTCCTCTGGCTCGTGGGGCTCGGCGTGGTGTGGCTCCTCTCGCCGCCGATTCCCGAGTTCTCGCTTATGGGCTGGGAGGTTGGGCCACGCCTGCCCGGTGGCCGCGCCGCGGGCATCGGCATGTTCGCGTCGGGCGTCGCGGGAGGGGCGCTCCTCGCTTACAGTGTGAAGCGCTGGTATCCGGGTTCCGAGGCTTCCGACCGGTAATCTCGGGTTATTCCCGGGGTGGGCTTGAGGAGTCTCGATGCGTCGCAGGCAGGCATTGGCCGTCGTGCTCGGGTTGGTCGTCACGACGTTTGGAACGGTGACGCCGGCGGCGGCCGACGACAAGGAGACGCTCGTCGAGCGCATCGTCGGCAAGGCCGACCCGGAGCTCCTGGAGGTTCTCGTGACCACCCGCGGTGAGGGTGGTGCGCCGAGATTCCAGACGATCAAGGTTCCCGACGTCGCGGCGGCCAAGCGCGTCGTCGGCAGCAAGCTTGGCCGTTCGGGAGTCCTCGCCGTCGAGATGAACCGGCGGGTGTCGACGGGGGCCAATGACCCGCTGTTCCGGAACCAGTGGGCCCTTGACAGTCGGCATTTCTATTTCGATCGGGTCAACTCCGTCACGCGAAACGACCAGTCCAGGCCTTACGTCGCCGTCGTCGACAGTGGAGTTCAGAGCGGTCACACGGACTTGGCCGGGCGCGTCGGGACTGGATACGACGCGTTTGGCGGTGGCTCCACCGCCGACGCTTGCGGGCATGGCACGCATGTCGCCGGCATCATCGCCGCGACGGCCAACAACTACCGAGGCGTCGCGGGACTCGCGCCACGGGCCTACATCCGGCCGGTCAAGGTGTTGCGGTGGGAGGGCGGGCTGCTGGGCGGGGGCGATTGCGTCGGTTACAGCAGCACGGTGGCCGCGGGGATCACGTGGGCAGCCGACCATGCGCACATCATCAACTTGTCGATCGAAGCGCTGTCGCCCTCGGATGCCGAGCGCATAGCCGTCAACTACGCCAGAAGCCGCGGTCGGGCCGTGATCGCGGCCGCCGGCAACAGCGGAGACGGCGTGGTCGTGTATCCCGCGGGCTACTCGGGCGTGATCGGCGTCGGGGCCGTAGCGCGATCCAACTCGTACCCGTATTGGACGCAGGCCGGCTTCTCCAACCCGGGATCCTGGGTTGACGTCGCCGCGCCAGGCGTCGACATCGTGTCGACCGTGCCGCCGAGCAATCGCACATGCTCGGAGTACCCCAGTGCCGGTTCCGGGTACTGCTTCCTGAGCGGCACCTCCATGGCGACTCCTTACGTGGCCGCGACGGTGGCCCTCGGCGTGCAACATTGCCGATGGTCAACCAGCACGGCTCTGGTCGCGATGCAGCGCACCGCATCGCACTACCCCAAGAAGTTCAGCAAGGTCGGGTACGGCGTGGTCAATCCGCTCCGTGTTCTCCAGTGCTAGGGGCTCCGAACCGGTCACGTAGCATGCGCTGAATGATTCGGATCGCTGCGTTTCTGGTCGTGCTCGTCGCGGCGATGGGCGTGGCGGTCGCGGCCAGCGGCGAGGAGCCGACTTCGTCGCCATCAACGGAGACGCGGGAGGTCCCGCTTCCGGCGCCCTTGGCGTTGGCCGAGCGCGCTCAGAAGGGCTGCGGCGGTGTCTTGACCCGGCGCGGTGGCAACAGTGTGTGGCGCTGCGTGTTGTCCGACGAGTTCGACGGTGCGCGTCTGGACCTGACCCGTTGGTCGGTGGTGACGACGGCCGAAGACGAGTTCAGCTCTGGTATCCCGCCGGCGTACGCGTGCTACGTCTATGACCCGCGGACCGTGTCGGTCGCCGGTGGGTATCTCCAGCTCTCGGTGGTGAAGCTCGACGACGAGATCCAGTGCGGTGGTGCGGCGGCCCAGCCGACCAAGTACATCGGCGGTGCTGTCTCGACCAAGAACCGCCTCGCGCAGACCTACGGCCGGTATGAGATTCGTGCGCGGTTCCCGACCGACGAGGACACCGGGTTGCAGAGCTCGCTGATCCTCGTGCCGGACGACCCCGTGTACGGCCAGAGCTCGGGCGAGATCGACATCGCCGAGTACTTCACGGAGTGGTCGGACCGCGTCATCCCGTACGTCCGGTACGACCATCCTGGTGACGACCCGACGGAGACCACCGAGGACTGCGAGGTCGACCGTCCCGACGCGTTCCACCGGTATGCGTTGCAGTGGACGCCTAAGCGCATCGAGGCTTTCGTCGATGGGCGGCGATGCCTGTCCACGACCTGGTCCATGGGCACGACGCTCGAGCGGCCGGCCCCGTTCGACCAGCCGTTTGTGCTCTCGATGTTCGAGGCGCTGGGCGTCAGCAAGGCGGCCTTCGACCTTGAGGATCCGCCGGACCTCCCAGCCACGATGCAGATCGACTATGTCCACATCTGGGGCGTCCGACCCGACTAGCAGCGTTGCCTAGGCCATGAAGGCGGCGAGCAGCTGAGCCAGACCGGCAACCAACGTGATCGCGGCGATTCCGAGGAGTGCCCTCGACACGGCTTGCTTCTCGAAGACGGTCGAGATGCCTCCGAAGAAGAGCGTCAGCGCGAACAGGACGGTCGACAGTTCGAACTTGTCGCCCTGGTTGTCCGCCTTGACCGCGATCTCGAAGGCCTCGCCGGCTTCCTTCTCCAGCTCGTAGGCCTGGCTGTAATCCTCGACCCGATGGGGATTGGCATCCGTGTCGTCCAGCGCGGTGACGGTATCCTCGTTGGCTTCCCACCAGGCGATGCCCTCGCGAAGTTCTGGGCGCATCAGCGTCAGCAGGTGGTCGGCCAAGCTGTCGTTGCCTTCGTGACGTGCGGTCGCGTAGGCGATGAAAAGCTGCTGGTCCATGGCGGTCGTCTGGTTGCCCTGGACGTAGAAGGCGTTGGCATCGCTGAGCGTTCGGGTGGATGCGGTGTACCCCTGTAGCGCCTCACCGTCGAGAAGAGACGCTTGGTACGCCGAGACCGCGGTGAAGGTCGCCGCCAAGCCGAGCAGGATCGCGGCGATCACCTGCTGCCAGCTGTCGGCCCTTTCCGCGGGGGATTCGACGAAGACGTCGCTCACCGCGTCATCCCTTCTCCAGCGCTGCTGCCAGCTTGTCGGTGCCGCGGGTGCTGAATCGGTCAGATTGGACGTACAGAACGGACACGGCTCCCACGATGGCGGACAGGATGCACCCGCCGGAGATCCCGAACGTCATGAATGACCCGACTGCCACCATCGAGAACGCCATGACTGCCAGGGACCGCAGGATGAGTCGCCCGGTGGACCAGCCGGGCGGACGATTGACGGCGACGAACATGGCGTGGGGAGGCAGGGCGAACCGGTCTCGCTCGATCTCCATGATGTGCTTGGCGATGGATTCCATGGATGCGGTCGAGCGCTGGATGCCGTAGACGAACGGCAGGACCAGGAGACCGGTGACAAGAATCGGCATTCCGGCACCCAGACTCACGTCAAGACGGTTGGGATCACCCCAGTTTCGCCAGCTGGCGATCGCAGAGATCTGTTCGGAGGACTTCTGGCCGAAGACGAGGGCGAGCACCGCTGCGGAGGCCGAGATGATCAGCGACGGCCACTGCTGGGTCATCGTGGCGCGGTGACTCCAGAGCGCGATGAGCGTCTCATAGCGAGCCACGATCTGTTCGCTTGAGACGAGCTCGTGCGTCGAGTCTTCAATGGCGTCTTCGATTTCGTCGTTGTCCACGTGCGACGCCCCTCACCAATCGCCACACCCGATCGTGGGTGTTCCTTCAGCGCACCATATTGGAGAACAAGTGGGCTGTCGCGCAGCAGCAAGAGACAGAAAACCGCCCCGATCCTCAGTGAGGGCGGGGCGGTTCCAGAGGTTGTGCCGAGAGCGGCCTCAGCGGTCGAAGGTGTCCTTGACGGCGTCCTTCACGTTCTCACCGGCTTGCTTGACCTCGGCCTTGGCCTTCTCGGCTGCACCTTCGGCCTCGAGGTCCTCGTTGTCGGTGGCGTCGCCAAAGTGCTGCTTGGCTGCACCCTTCAGTTCTTCAGCCTTGTTTTCAATGTCGCCCATGTCGGTTCTCCCAGCTTGGTTGGTTGCAGTGCTGGAGAGGAGTACCCGAATGAGCAGGTCGCACTCCACGTGGCCGCTCAAAGGGATCCCCGCAACTCTGCAGGTGCGTGATGTGTCACCAAAGGGGTAGACGGGGGTTAACGGCTGTCGTTGAAACCAACAGCGGCAACGTCGTAGATGAGTCGGGGCACACCGGGACGCCCCGACTCATCGCGTTCGGGGGATGCCGCCACCGCATTGCAGTGATTGACGACCCGACTTGATCTGGCTAGGTTGAACCACGGATCTGCTGGTTCATCGGAACTACAGATCAGAATCGGACCTTCGGTCACACAGCCGGCCATTTCAGGTCTGACTCTCCAAAGGGTCGACTCATGAACGCCGCAATTCAAAGTGCGAGCAGAAAACCCACGCATGGCCCAGGTTCCGAACGGGATCTTGAAATGGGTGAGCTTTTCGATGCGCTGGAGCGCGCCCGAACCAAGCGTGCACGGCAAGAACTCTGCGACGAAATTATTCTTCGTACCATTCCCGTAGCCGACCGGTTGGCTAGCCATTACCGGTACCGCGGTGTGTCAATCGACGATCTGCAACAGGTTGCGCGAGCTGCCTTGGTCCAGGCCATGCGCCGTTTCCGGGGTGGAGGTGAGAACGCGTTTCTGGCCTTCGCGATACCGAGCATTCGTGGGGAGCTGAAGCGCCACTTCAGGGACCGGGAATGGACGGTTCGGCCACCGCGGCGGGTCCAAGAGGCACGTCTGGCGATCGTCAACGCACACAGCGAATTGGTGCAGGAGCTCGGTCATGAGCCGAGTGTGGCCGAACTCGCCGCCGCTACGGGGCTCGACGAAC
>DATFFJ010000126.1:0-2108 GCA_035250065.1 Aeromicrobium sp.
GGTACGAAGTGCACGCCACCGATGGTCACATCGGCAAGGTGGATAAGGCGAGCAACGACGTCGGCGCAAGCCAGATCGTCGTCGACACCGGCCCCTGGATCTTCGGCCGCAAGGTCCTGCTGCCTGCGGGCACGATCGACCGAGTCGACGACGCCGAAGGGAAGGTGTATGTGGACCTGACCAAGGACCAGATCAAGGCCTCGCCCGAACTCGACGAGGGAAACACCTGGGATGATCCCGCGTATCGAGAGCGGGTAGGCGGCTACTACAGCGGGTTCTACCGCTGACCGACCTCGATCCACCGCCCGCCGTCCCGGAGCACGTCTCCGGGGCGGCGGGCTCGTGACGTCCGGTTCGTGCCGGAGCGGCTGAACGGCACGCTCGACGTTCGTCCCCGATCGGGGTTGAGGCCGCGTACTACGCTGACTCCGAACCAGCCCAACCGGCACCTTCCCGTCTGAGAAGCCGCTCGAGACGAGGGTCGGCGAGTTCGATGAGACCGCTCGCACGGCGGCACCAGCTCAGTGCGACCGCCCCCGTGGGTTTCAGCCCGGGGGTCTGCAAGAAGGGGACGTGCATCCGTGACCACTTCACAACCGTCCTCACGAGAGGTCTCCCGCAGGTTCGCGACGCTCATCTCGGGCGCGACCCTCCTCGGCGCCCTGATCATCTTCCTCTACTTCTCGCTGCTCGATCCGATGCCGGTCGACGAGGCGGCGGTTCGCTCACTCGAGACCGAAGGCATCGTGACCTTCGCGGTCGTCGGGGTCCTGATCCTCGGCGCTGCTGTTGCGATGATCGTCTGGCTGGGGCGACCCATCCGGAACTGGCTGCGTCTGATCGAGGCCGGCACGCCCGCCTCGGAGATGCCGCCGAACGTTGCCCGCCTGGTTCTGATCTGGCCCCTCATCGGAGCTTCACTCGTCGCCGCGGGCACCCTCTTCGTGGCCGTGTTCTTCTCGATCATGTACGACGATCCGGGCAACTTCGTCGGCATCGCCATCGGCGGCGCCGTCGCGACGACCATCGTCTACTTCGGCACCGATCTGATCTGGCGACAACAGGTTCCCACGTTCTTCCCCGAAGGGAATCTCAGCAGCGTCCCCGCCTTCCGGCTCTTGGTACGGAGGCGCTTGCTGCTGGCCTTCGCACTCATCGGCGGGCTCACGCCGACCCTGCTCGTGATCCTGTCGCAGGTACGCACACGCGCCGTGCTCGACGCCGAGAATCCGCAGGCGATTCTGGACAACCTCCTCCTCGTGCAGGTGTTCATCCTCGGAGTCGGCCTGGCCGCCGGTGTGATCACGGCCGTCCTCGTCGCCCGAGCCATCGTGGGGCCACTGCACGCTCTGCAAGCGGCGATGGGTCGCGTGGAGGACAACGAGCTCGACACGAGGGTGGTGGTGACCACGAACGACGAGCTCGGATACCTGAGCGAGCGATTCAACTTCATGACGGACGGGTTGCGACAGGGCGAGAGACTCCGGGAGCTGTTCGGCCTCTACGTCAGTACCGAGGTGGCTCAGGCGGCCGTGGAGACCGGGGCCGGTCTCGGCGGAACGCTCGTCGACTGCTCGGTGATCTTCTCGGATATCCGTGACTTCACCACGCTCAGCGAGCAGATGCCGCCCGGGCGACTGGTTGAAGTGATCAACCGGTACATGACGGCCATGGTGTCGGTCATCGTCGATCATGGGGGCGTGGTCACTCGCTTCGGAGGAGACTCCGTCCTGGCGGTCTTCGGCACGCCACTCAATCCGATGACCGATCATGCCGACCGAGCGGTGAGGACGGCGATCGGGATGCGCCGGGCATTGGCGGCCTTCAATCAAGAGGAAACCGCCGACGGCCTGCCGAACCTCGAGTCGGGGATCGGCATCGCAAGCGGGCCGGTCATCGCCGGCAATATCGGCGGCAAAGAGCGGATCGAGTACACGGTGATGGGGGATGCCGTCAATCTCGCCGCTCGGCTGGAGGAGAAGACCAAGGATGCCGGCTCTCCCATTCTCGTGAGCGCCGAAACCTACCAGGCGCTCGACGGAGTTCAGGACCTGCGCGCCACGACGCTGACGGACGTGCAGATCAAAGGAATGCGAGACCGGGTAACC
>DATFFJ010000127.1:0-5027 GCA_035250065.1 Aeromicrobium sp.
TCCCAGTCCACGTAGCTGTCGTTACCGGCTCCGAGGGAGATCCGGTCCCGGCCAACCTCGTTCTCGACGTTGTCGTTCCCGGCGCCGCCGATGAGGTGGTCCCCACCCCGACCACCACTTAGGAGGTCTTTCCCTCTGCCGCCCTCAAGGTGATCCCTGCCGGCGCCCGCGTGGAGGAAGTCCGCACCGGAGCGGCCGTAGAGGCCGTCCACTCCCTCGCCCCCATGCAGCGTGTCCGCACCGAGACCCCCGCTGAGGACGTCCGGCCCGCCGTACCCCCATAGCCGGTCGTCGCCGCGCATCCCGCGGATGTCGTCGGCGGCCGCGGTGCCACCGAGCCGGTCGTTGCCGGAAGTGCCCCTGATGTGGTTGAACTCGTCGGCCGCGCCGGCACCGTCCATTGCTGCAACCGGAAGCCCCAGCGTCAAGCCGAGCATGGTCAGAGCCGCTGCGATGGGACGTCCGGTCCGGCGGATGGGCTGGAGCGCTGTCTGATGCATCGGGTCCTCCGCGGTCAGGATGGCCCCAGAAGCCACCGCTAACCACTACGACGCCCGCAGCGGCTGTTTGGTTGCCACGACGACATACGACGCCGGGCAGGTGCAGCCGACTCGGGCACGACCGGTTTCGCGATGAGCCCCCACGGTAGGCGTCAGCCTCATGGTGGCGCTCATTGCCGAGCGGCTCAACCTCGTGTTCGTGGCGAGAGATTCTTCGAACCGCGGATGTCGAGCCAATGCGTAGAGGCAGAGTTGGTCTACCGCCGCCCGAGGTGCACGCGAATCTGTTCTGCGACGCTTTCCACGTCCACGCGATCGAGGTTCGTCGTGTTCACATGAACAACTTTTTCGTCCTCGAGCACGGGCTTGTACGGCGACTGGTAGTAGGCGGCGCCATTCACACTGAAGCGCGCCTTGATCTCGTGAACTTCACCGCTTGCCGCACGACGGCGGGCACGCTCACGTAGAACGTCGGGGTCACCGTGGAGTGCGACCTCGATCATCGGCACGTTGATTTCGGCGGCGGCTGCCTGGAACATCGTCCGGTTCCAGTCATGGTTGAAGGGCGTATCAGCGACGACCGGCGTACGCGTGGTCGTCCGTTGCAGCATCCACAAGAAGATGCTCCAAACGACCGAGCCCTCCCGGTACACGGAGTCACCAACGCGTGGGTCGTACGTCTTCGAGGTCAGCGCCGGGTGCTCAGGCTCCCAGCCTGAGTAGACCATCTCGTGAATGCGGTCTCGACTGATCCACAGCGCATCGAGTTCATCAGCGAGTCGTGGCGCAATGGTCGTCTTCCCGGCAGCGGCGTACCCGGTCACCAGGACGAGGAACCTGGCTTCGGGAACACCAACCACAGCCGTCACCCTACGACTCTCTTGACGGCCGCTTTCGACACCGCCCAGCTTTACGGGCCGCAGCAGATCCAGACCTAAGGACTGTCGGGGGACATGGCCAGCCGCATCCAGGCCGGACGCATCGCCCGCTCAGCAGGCCAACCACAGCGGGAAGGGCCGCGCTCCGCCGCCCGGGAGTTCGACCCAGCGGTAGCCAACCTGGGCGAGGACCTTCTTGCCCACTCGCAGGCACGGCGCTGGCAATCCCTCCCCTTCTTGCCCATCAGCGGACCACACGATGGACTCGACGTGGAATGCGAACTGGGTGCCATCGTCACCATCGAAAGACATGAAGCCGCTCGCCTTGTCGTGAAGAACAACGACTCCTTCCTCGACCGACAAGGGCACGTTGCCCCAGGGCATCTCACCTCGGAGAAGGAACCCGACGCCCGCCGCGAGCAAGACGGCGATGACTACAGATGGCAACCGAAAGGTGCGGGGCACGCGGTGGCTCCATTCGCTAGTGGGGGCGTCATCCTAATACCGGCGCAGCGATCCAACCTTCTGACGCGTACGGCAACGGGTACTCGGCGAGCAACGAGCCGGACGCTGCCACTACTCCTGCATTGGAAGGGGTCGGGCGACATGGAAGGGTCTAGGCCCGACGGCGATGACCAGGCTCAGTTGAGCCAGGCGGTGTAGAAGATGCCCAGCCCGGTCACGACAAAGATGCCGGCGATGACCCAGAAGCGGATCACAACGTTGACCTCGTCCCAACCCAAGTGCTCGAAATGGTGGTGGACGGGTGCAATCCGAAAAATGCGTCGCCCGACGCCAGTGATCCGCTTTGTCAACTTGAAGTACCCCACCTGGAGCAACACGGACAGCGTTTCAAGGACGAACACGCCCGCGATCACGGCCATGAGCAGCTCGGTGCGGGACATGATCGCCAAGCCCGCAAGCGCTCCCCCGATGGCCAGCGAACCGACGTCCCCCATGATGATCCGGGCCGGTTTGGCGTTCCACCACAAGAAGCCAACGCACGCACCCGTGATGGCCGCAGCGAAGACGGCGAGGTCCAGCGGATCACGCACCTGATAACACTGCGACTCCACCAGGGTGGGCCGCGAGGAACCACACAGCTGGTTGTTCTGCCAAATGTTGATCAGCGTGTATGCCCCGAACACCATCGCTGAGGTGCCGGTGAGGAGGCCGTCGGCGCCGTCGGTAAGGTTGGCGCCGTTCGAGGTTGCGGTGACGATGAACCAGATCACCAGCAAGACCACGACCAACGGCAACTTGATCCCCCAGTCTTGTGTCGTGGAGATGAACTGAGAGGCCGGCCGGATCCCCTGGTCGTCGGCGAAAAAGCGGGTCGCGAGGATCCCGAAGCCCAACGCGACCACGGTCTGACCAGCCATCTTGGCGCTACTGCGCAGGCCCTGGTTGTGTTGTCTGTGGACCTTGATGAAGTCATCGAGGAAGCCCACCAGACCACAACCTGCGAACAGCAGGACCAGCAGCCACGCGCTGGCGCTTGGGCGATTCCCCGTCAGGATCGTCGCCATCAGGTACGCCGCCGTCGCGCCGAGCACGATGACGACTCCGCCCAGAGTCGGTATACCCCGCTTGACGTGGTGCGTCGTCGGACCGTCATCGCGGATCGGTTGGCCAAAGCCGCGCCGTGTGAGCCAACCTATGGCCCAGCGGGTTCCCAGCAAGGTACAGACCAGCGCCAAGGCGCCGCTCAGCACGATGGCCCGCATGCAGTGCCCCTTTCGGCCACTCGAGTGGCGAGCCCTTCGAGCGCCAAGGGGTCGACCCGCAAGCCATTGTGAGGCACGGACTCCGAGTCGGCGATCATCGACACACCGACATCAAGGCCACGCACAGGCGGCCTCTGCACGGAACTGGCGCCGAGAATCCGTGCTGTTTCGAGCACCTGAGGCGGCCAGCGCCTCAATGCGTCGAACTCTGCAGCTGTGGAGCGCACCAGACCATAGCGCCGCGAGCGCTCATCAAGGTCCGGACGTTCAACGGATGTCCACGGGTCAAGAAACCGCATGAGCGCCTCGTCCGACTCGCTGCATCTCCTCGAGTGACAAGAAGCCGGCCGGATCGGTGAGTCGGTCTGAATCAACCGTCGTCCGGGCGGGCTGCACGTCGTCGACGTAGGGTGTCGCACGATGATCCGTGAAAGACGTCCGGAAGATCTCGACCGGCTGTGCGCCATCATGGCGGCCCTGGGGTGTCCCGCGAGTGTCATGTCAGGCGGAGACTGGAGAGCCTGGCTCGAGATGGACGCTCCCGAGCAGTCCTGGGTCTATGACATGGCGCCGGTGCACGTCGCGCCGACGAAGAACGTGGTCGGCCACGTGCAGATCTACCGCCCCACCGGGGCGTCCGTGACTCCGGGCTTGGCCGAGTGCGCTCGACAGCCTCTCGGCGAGCTGTTGGCCATCGGCAGGCTGCTCGTCAAGCCGCAGGCCCACGACTACGGGATCGCCAGGCACTTGCTGAAGGAGTCGCGGACGTACATCCAGCGGCAGGGCAAGACCGCAGTCCTAGACCTGCGGGCCAACGGCTACCTGACCAAGGAGTTCTGTGAGAAGTACGGGTTCACCGAGCTCCCCTCGGAGGATCCCGCCGTTGCTCCGATGATCTACACCGGCTGATCGCGAGCGGGGCCCTCGGCGCGGCTGCGAGCTGACATTCGCCGCCTCTCGGTACGCAGCACGCCAGTGGATGCATGGTCCACCCCTGGTGCGGTACCCCTCGACGCCCGCCGGGCAGTCGGGGTGGAACCGGATGCCTCAGCAGCCGCCGGAAGCGCGGATCACGAGGTCCAGGCCCGCCAGAGCGCGGCGTACTCGCCGTCCTCACGGTCGACCAGCTCGTGGTGGCTGCCAAGCTCGGCGACCCGGCCGTCGATGACCACGGCGATCCGGTCGGCGTCGTGGGCCGTGTGGAGGCGGTGCGCGATGGCCACCACGGTGCGTCCCTTGAGGAGGGCGTTCATCGACCCCTCAAGCGAGCGCGCGGTTCGCGGGTCGATCAGCGAGGTCGCCTCGTCGAGCACCAGCGTGTGCGGGTCGGCGATGATCAGCCGCGCGAGCGCGATCTGCTGCGCCTGCGCCGGCGTCAGCGACTGCTGGCCCGAGCCGATCCGGGTGTTCAGGCCGCGCGGCAGCCGCTCCACCCAGTCGCGGGAGCCGACCGCCGCGAGGGCCGCCCACACCGCCTCATCGGAGGAGTCCTCGCGTGCGAGCACGATGTTGTCTCGCACCGTGCCGATGAAGACATGGTGCTCCTGAGTGACTAGCGCTACCTCGGTGCGTAGGACCTCCAGCGGCAGGTCGACCAGATCCACCCCGCCGACGGTGGCCGAGCCGGTGCGCGGCCGGTTGATCCCGGACAGCAGTCGGCCGAGCGTGGACTTGCCGGAGCCGGAGGGCCCGACGATCGCCAGCCGCTCGCCGATGCCCAGTTCGAGGTCGATGCCGTGGAGGACGTCGTGGTCCTGGCGGTAGGCAAAGCGCAGGTCCCGACCGACCAGCCGGCGCCCGTCGGGGCGTTCGTCGCCGGGCGTCCGGTCCGGCGGCACCTCCGCGATGCCCAGCAGCCGCGCGGTCGAGGTCGCACCGACCTGGAGCCGGTCCAGCTCGCCGACCAGCCGGTCGAGCGGCCC
>DATFFJ010000128.1:0-6417 GCA_035250065.1 Aeromicrobium sp.
GAACCGCGCCGACCAGCACGGGAACGCCACCTATCTCGGACCCGATCCCTACTTCGACGACCTGTTCGTCCAAGCCGCGACGAAGGCGTTCCTGTCCTGCGAGCAGATCGTCGACACCGCCGGACTCACCGTCGACACTCCCGCGCAACGCCTGCTGATCAGCCGGATGATGGTCGACGGGGTCGTCGAGACGCCGAACGGCGCTCACTTCACCACCTGTACGCCGGACTACGAGCGCGATGAGGGGTTCCAGCGGGCCTACGCCGCGGCAGCGGCCGATGATGACGCGTGGGCCGCATTCGACGCGCGCTTCCTGTCCGGCGACGAAACGGCGTACCAGGCGGCCGTGGCCGAGTTCGCGAAGGAGACGAGCGCATGAGTGATCAGGCCACCCGAGCCGAGGTCTGCGCCGCGGCAGTTGCCGACGCGTTCGCCGACGATGGCGAGATCTTCGCCAGTCCGATGGGCACGATGCCGATGCTCGGGGTGCGCCTGGCCAAGCTGACGTCAAACCCGGACCTGGTGATCAGTGACGGTGAGTCGCTCTGGCTGGGCGGTGTGCCGCCGATCCACGTCAAGCAGGAGGTCGTGGAGGGCTGGATCCCCTTCCGCCGTGTCTTCGACGTCGTCGCGTACGGCAAGCGCCACGTCATGATGGGTGCCACGCAGGTGGATCGACTGGGCAACCAGAACATCTCCGCCATCGGTGACTTCGACAAGCCGACCCGCCAACTGCTGGGCTCCCGCGGCGCGCCGGGCAACACCGTGAACAACCGCACCTCGTATTGGGTGCCCAAGCACAGCCCCCGGGTCTTCGTCGAGCAGGTCGACGTTGTCTCCGGCGTCGGCCCGTCACGGGCGAATGCGGCCGGCAAGGAAGCGAGCCGGTTCAATGACATCCACCGCATCGTGACCAACCTCGGCGTCCTCGACGTGAAGGGTCCCGGCGACACGGTTCGCCTGATCAGCGTCCATCCGGGCGTGACCGTTGACGAGGTGCAGGCGGCCACCGGGTTTGAGCTGGCTGTCGACGAGGGTCTGGTTGAGACCCGTGTTCCTACGTTCGCGGAACTCGTCATCATCCGGGAGATGCTCGATCCGAAGAACCTGCGAGACCGGGAAGTTCCGGCATGATCGAGCAGCAGCTTCGCACCCCCCTGACGCAACTGGTCGGTGTCCGGCACCCCGTGGTTCAAACCGGCATGGGTTGGGTCGCCGGTCCGCGACTCGTCTCGGCGACGGCCAACGCCGGCGGGCTGGGAATCCTCGCCTCGGCCACCATGACGCTCGCCGAGCTCGAGCAGGCGATCCTCGAGGTCAAGGGCCGCACGGACCAGCCGTTCGGCGTCAACCTGCGCGCCGACGCCGGCGACGCCGCGGATCGCTGCGAGCTGCTCATCGACCATGGGGTGAAGGTCGCCTCGTTCGCACTGGCGCCGAAAGCCGAGCTCATCGCGAAGTTGAAGGACAACGGCGTCGTCGTCATGCCGTCCATCGGCGCAGCACGGCATGCACAGAAGGTCGCCGAATGGGGTGCCGACGCCGTCATGGTTCAGGGCGGCGAGGGTGGCGGTCACACCGGCCCCGTGCCCACGACGTTGCTCCTCCCCTCCGTCCTCGACGCCGTTGACATACCGGTCGTTGCCGCCGGTGGCTTCTTCGACGGCCGAGGCCTGGCCGCCGCGTTGGCCTACGGTGCTGCGGGCGTGGGCATGGGCACGCGCTTCCTCCTCACCAGCGATTCGACCGTGCCGGACGCCGTGAAGCAGCGGTACCTGTCGGCCGGTCTCACCGACACCGTGGTCACCGCGAAGGTCGACGGCATGCCGCACCGGATGCTGCGGACGGATCTCGTCGACTCCGTCGAGGAGTCCAGCGCGGTGAAGCGGCTCGGTCCGACCGCACGGCGCACGCTCGCGTTCAAGCGGATGAGCGGAATGTCATGGCGGGAACTCATCGCCGACGGACGCGCGATGAAGCACGGGTCCGATCGCTCCTGGGCCCAGATGGTGTTGGCCGCGAACACCCCGATGATGCTCAAAGCCGGGCTCGTCGAGGGCAATCCCGATGCCGGCGTGTTGGCGTCAGGCCAGGTTGTCGGCCTGATCGACGACCTGCCGTCGTGCGAGGAGCTCATCGATCGGGTCGTGACTGAGGCGGCCGCGGCACTGAAGCGTACGCACGGGCAATTGGCCTAGCCCGGTTCTGACGCCAAAGCCGAGATCTGCTCGGCCACGACGCGACGCACGGCCTCGGGGTCGCCACCGATGGCGTCGGTGACAAAGCGGCCGAAGACCAGCCATCCCAAGGTCGTCAGGGCAGCAACTGAGGTCGAGGCGGCTCGGTCCGGATCCGCGCCGCTCCAGAGGCCGGAGAAGAGGTCCGTCGTGGCCGCCGTGCCCGGCACGGCGGCCTCCGGGCTGTCGAGAACGGCGTGGACGAGCGCCCGCCAGTATGACGGTCGCGCAGCCAGCACCTCGAGCAGTTCGGTGACCACATCGGCGCCTGCGGCGCCACGGGTCGGCAGGCCGGCGGCGGTGATGGCGGCGACCACGGCTGCCGCATCCTGGGCGAGCATCTCCTCGAGCACGTCCGACTTGGTGCCGAAATGGCGGTGAACGAGCGCGTGGTTGATGCCGGCCCGGGCGGCGATCTCGCGCACCGAGAAGCCGTCGGGGCCGCGCTCGGCAACGAGGTCTCTGGTCGCCTCAAGCACGGCCGAGCGAACCTCCTCTCGGCCGCGGGGCTTCCGGTCAACATGAACTGAGGTCGGGGGCATGCGCACAGCCTATTCCCAAGATGTAACCTTTTGGTTACACTCGGCGTCATGCGTCGCGCGCTGTCCCTCGTTGCGGGCGCGGTCGTCGCCGCGCTCGGCGTCGCGATCGTGCCGGTTGGTTCGGCATCCTCCGCCGAACTCAACCTGCCGCCGATCCCCGCAGTCTCCGGGTTCCCGATCCCGTCTTTTCCCACAGACCTGCTGGTCCCGAAGTTCATCGGATCCGCGGCCACCGAGCGGCCGCTCGACCATCCGCCGATTCCCCAGAACCCGTGGCTCGCCCCCAACGGCAGCAACTCGATGCACAACGATGCCTACGCCTCTGACGCGTACTCCGTCAGTGGTCCTCTCGGCAGAAACCTCAAGGTCACGTCCGCCTCATACGGAATCCGTGAGTGCGCCACGATGGCGTTCGATTCACGCGGCCGCGTCGTCGGCCTGTGCGGAGGCCTTGAGGGCTTCACCATGATGGTGATTGACCCGGTGACACTGAAGCCGATCTCCGAACTGCGGACCTCGGCCCGCAACCTCCTGACCGGCACGAATCCGTTCACCGACATCTGCGGCGGCACCTACTTCTTCCTCGACGCCGAGGACACGGCATACCCGACCACCGGGGACAAGACCGTCCAGAAAATCAAGGTGCAGGCTGACGGGAAGCTGGTCAAGCAGCATGAGTGGCCCCTCGTCGATCATGTGCCCACTGACGATTGCTTGATCGCGACCATGCCTGACTGGGATGGCCGAATCTGGTTCTTCACGCAGCAAGGCGTGGTCGGGACGATCGATCGCGACAGTGGGGCCGTGCAGACGACGCATCTCGCGGACGGCGAGCAGGTGACCAACTCCGTCGCAACGGACGAGACGGGCGGCATGTACGTCGTCTCGACGCATGCCCTGTACCGCCTCGATGCGACCGCCGAGGGTGTCCCCGGGATCACATGGCGGGAGACCTACGATCGCGGGACCCGGGTGAAGCCCGGCAACCTGTCGCAAGGCTCCGGTACGACGCCGACACTTCTCGGCAAGCGCTGGGTCGCGATCAACGACAACGCCGACCCGCAGACAAACATCCTCGTCTACGACCGCCGCACGGGAGTCGAGGACCGGCTGCACTGCACCCAGCCGGTGCTCGCCGCCAACGCCGGCACCACCGACAACAGCCTGGTCGCCGCCGGGGACTCGTTCATCATCGAGAACAACTACGGCTACAGCGGTCCGACCTCAACCATGCTCGGCCAGACCACTACTCCGGGCATCGCCCGAGTCATGGTCCACAACGACGGCTGTCACGTCGCCTGGACCAACGACTCGATCGCGCCGAGTTCGGTGGCCAAGGCGTCGCTCGGCAACGGCCTGCTCTACGCGTACACGAAGCCGAAACTGGCCAAGGCCAATGAGGTCGATGCCTGGTACTTCACTGCAATCGACATCCGGACGGGCAAGACCGCCTGGAGCCGCCTCACCGGCACCGGCATCCAGTGGAACAACCACTACGCGGCGATCTACCTCGGCCCCGATGGGGCGGCGTACATCGCCACTCTGGCCGGCCTCGTCCGCATCACTGACAGTTGACGCGCGCGGCGACCGAGCCGACCGGCAGACTTCCGCTGTGGCCACCATCGATGAGCTGCACGTCGGCGACTCCACGGACGCTTGGCGCTCGCTTGGGTTCGAGGTCGATGACGATAGCTATTGCCGTGTGGGCTCGGTGCGCATCCGGATGGGCGGAGACGGTACCGGGATCAATGGCTGGACGCTTCGGGATGTTCCGGCCGACGTGACTGACGTCGACGGCGTCCCAACCTCTGTCTCAGCGACGACACCCGGCGAACCTGCCACTCACGCCAACGGGGTCGCGCGCATCGACCACCTCGTGTTCATGACGCCCGACCTGCCACGCACGACGGCCGCAGTGGTCACTCTCGGACTCGACGTGCGCCGCGAGCGGGACGCCGGAGCATTCCAGCAGGTGTTCTTCCGGCTCGGCGAGGTCATCCTGGAAGTCGTCGGTCCGGTGGAGCCCGGCCCCGGTCCGGCCAGCCTCTGGGGTATCACCTTCGTCGTGGACGACCTCGACGCGACCGCGGCTTTCCTCGGCGACCGGGTCGGCCGAGTGAAGGACGCCGTTCAGCCCGGCCGGCGCATCACGACGCTCCGCGGCAAGGAGCTCGGCATCAGCCCGGCGATCGCGTTCATGTCGGAATAGGAACGACCAAGAGCCAATTCGCCTGCGCGATCGGGCGGGCGGGTTTAGCGTCGCCGGTATCCGCGGCGAATTCGGCGCCCGCACACTGCAAAAGAGGCCTTCGATGTCGGCATACATCATCTTCAACAACCGCGTGACCGATCCGGACGGCATGGCGGACTACATTCCCAAGGCGATGGAGACGCTCGCACCTTACGACCCTGAGCTTCTCGTCCTGGACGAGCAGGCCCAAGTTCTCGAAGGCACGCCGGACTTTCCACGCATGGTGGTCATCAAGTTCAAGTCACGCAGCGATGCAGAGGCGTGGTACAACTCGGCCGAGTACGGCGAGGTGCGTCCGCTTCGCCTCGCGGCAACCGACGGTGTTGGCTTTCTCACGGGTCAGTGGGAAGCACCGTCGGCCTGAATGCGTCCCGGTCTGGCCTCGCTAGCTCTCAGCGAGGATGACAAGCGTGTCGGGATGTACGCCGTCATTCTTCATCGCTTCGGCGGCTTCCGGGCTTTGCATGCGCTCTTGGAAGGCAGCGAGGTCGGGGATCTCCAAGATCAGCCCCACCCGATTGGAGCCCTCGGGATCTGTGAACGTGCGATGCGTGATGCCGAGCGCGCCGAAGAACTCGTCTCGCGTCGGCATCTTCAGCCAATGCTCAACATCGTCGACCTCGTGAAAAGCCAGGTACGTCCCCATGATGCAGCTCCCTCCGGACACGTGCGCAATCTGCACAGGTGCCACTCCGCAACGTATGCCCCACCCGTTGCCGAAAACAAGGAAGCTGGTGGCGGCGTCCGCCCAGCCGCCGAAGGCCCACCGTCGTCCAGGTCAGCCGGGTGGGACATGCGCATGGTCGAGAAAACAGTCACGCCCCCGTGTGTGCTCATCTCTCTCGGGTGAGACGGCACCTAGCAGGGGCGTGACCATCCGGGCTTCCTCGGAAGAGGATCCGTGGAGCCGAATGTACTGCCATTCCGCGAGGAACGAAACATATTCGTCAGACCTTGGTCTTACGCATCCGATCAGAGCGGTGCCAGTGAAGCCGAGCAAGCAAGACTGAAGCAGCGACAAAACAAGCCAGCACGTACCAGCCGCTGCCGATCGGCGTGCCCGCCGACGTCATGCCGTCCTCCGCGGCCAAGAACTGCGGGAGCGCCGACAGCCACAGCAATCCATGCACGACGAGGAAAGCTGCCGGGTAGAGCACGACAAACCGACTGAGCGGCTCGCCGGCACCAGGTTCGGCGCGCGCAGCGCGCAGGACGAGCCAGCCACCGACGAGCCAGATCACGGCGAGCTCCGCGCCCAGCACCCAGGCCTGAGCCGTGATGTTGCGCGGGAGGCCAGGAATGTTGCCCCCGAACAGACCCGAAGGGATGCTCGCGATCACCATCGCCAACGGCGTGAGCACGCCAGCCACGACCGCGCGAACGACAA
>DATFFJ010000129.1:0-3472 GCA_035250065.1 Aeromicrobium sp.
CACGATGTCGGCCGGCCCGTCTCCAGCGACGTTGTACGCCAAGGCAGCACCGTCGCGGTCGATGTAGCGAATTGGGACCGGGTCCATGCCGGCAGCCTAGGACAAGCGAGCGCGGCAACGGAGTGACCGAAACCGGCGGGAAACGCACGAGATTGTTGAGCCGCTTATCGGAATCGAACCGATGACCTTCTCATTACGAGTGGGCCGAAAGCCCGTTGCATGCGCGGTCACCCGTTGCATCGAGTGCAGCTGCGGTCACGGAACGTCGCCCGTTGCATCTGGGGTGGCATGGGGGCGACAGCCGATAGCGGCGCCTCATGCTCCCAGCACGCGACTAGGACGACCAGAACGAGTACAGCTCGAAGCTTTTTTCATCCGGTGGACCGTCGAAACCTCCCTCGATCCCCGCCCCCAGCTTGGGCATGAGGACATCGTCGCGGAAGCGCTCCCAACTGTCTTTGGAGTCATGGATTGCGACGATCATCCAGCCCCCTTCGCTGGCTCCGGAGAGGTGCAGGATCTGGCCGGATGGCAGATTATCCGCGCCGGGACCGCCATGAACAGCATCGATCGAGGCGTCGTACTGCTCTTGGGTACCACCGGGAAAGAAGTGCCTGACTGCGTAGGCCATGAATCGTCTCCTTGGTAACGGGCCACGCCGATTTGCACAGCCGTTATGCCTGAGACCTTAGACCCGCCTGTTCACTCGACCAGCCGGTTTCGAGGATTGAGAGCGGACCACTTAGTGGCAGGGTAGAGAAGGTTCAAGGTGGCAGCTGCAAAATTGCAGGGATCAAATTCCTCGAGCCGCTTATCGGAATCGAACCGATGACCTTCTCATTACGAGTGAGACGCTCTGCCGACTGAGCTAAAGCGGCGGGTGGCCAGCCGGGGATCGCCCGCCAGGCCGCAGGCGAGTCTACCGAGCGCAGCCACCCTGATCGAATCGGGCCGAGTGCCGGCGGTCGACGCCCGTAGAATCGGGGACCGTGGAACCGGACGAGCAGACGCGTGCCGAACTTGATGAGATCCGCGCGAGCATCGACAACATCGATGCCGCGCTCGTTCACCTGCTCGCCGAGCGGTTCAAGAACACACAGAGGGTTGGCCGGCTGAAGGCAGCGCACGGCATGCCGCCGTCCGATCCGGCGCGGGAAGAGCGCCAGATCACCCGCCTCCGTCAACTGGCCGTCGACGCCGACCTGGATCCGGAGTTCGCCGAGAAATTCCTCAGCTTCATCATCGACGAGGTCATCCGGCACCACGAGGCCATTCGGGGCTGATCCTCCCCGGCCGGCGCTCCCGCATGCGCCCGAGAACTTTTCCGAGAATCTTGGCCAAAGGTCTTGCTTCTGTCGGACCACCTGACTAGAATCGAACATATCTTCGATCCTTGATGGAGGCACGTGACGCTAGCGCAGCTCACCGAAGCGCCCGACCCGATGTGGCTGGACGCGCTGGAAGGTGTGCTGGAGTCCATGGACGATCCCGCCAGACTCGCGCCCGACGTTGCGCGGAGCCGGCGAGCCCGGTTGGCGCGGGTCATGGCCCGACTCGGCGCGCATGACGCCGGCCTGATCCGCCGCATCGACGAGGCTAAATTGGCCAAGGCATCGGGCGCCACCTCGACCGGAGCTCTACTCGCTGGTGATTTCGGCGGTGACCGTGCGGGCGCCGGTCGGCTCGTGCACACCGCGAGGAATCTCGAGCGCGCATCGCTGACTGAGAAGGCGTTGTCGTTGGGCGAAATCTCCTATGACAAGGCCGCAGTGGTGTCGAAGGCCATCGCCGAACTTCCCGAGGAACTCGATGAGGTGGCCATCCTGCGCGTGGAAAAGCGACTCCTCGACGATGCGAAGCGGCTGAGCCTGCCCGACCTGCGCCGCCGAGTGTTGCGGGTGGCCGACCTCTATGCCCCACGAGCCGAAGCCGACCACGATGAGGACACTTGGCTGCGCCACCAGGAGGCACGCGCCTGGCAGGCCACGGAACTGTGGTTCGGCCCAGCCCGAGACGGCTTGGTTGCGTTCGGCGGCAAACTGCCCGAACTGCACGCCGAGCTGCTCAAGAACCAGATCGGCGCCATCGCCGCCCCCCGCCGCAACCATCTGAACGACCAGGAACAAGCGCGAGCCGACGCTGACGAAGACCTCAACTTCGGCCAACGGATCGGACGGGCGTTCTGCGCCTGGATCGAACGCATCCCCACCGACGGCCTGCCCACCACCGGTGGAACACCCGCCACCCTGACGGTGAACATCGACTACGACGCGCTCGAAGGCAAGGTGCGAGAGGCCGCCGGGATGCTCGCCACCGGTACCCGAGTCTCAGCCTCGGAGGTGCGCCGGCTGGCCTGCAGCCACCACATCCTGCCCCGCGTTCTGGACGGCCAGAGCCAGATCCTCGACCAAGGACGATCCAAGCGCGTCTTCACGCCAGCCCAACGCCTGGCGATGGCCGACCGCGATGGCGGCTGCACCTACCCCACCTGCGACCGGCCACCGGCGTGGACCGAAGCCCACCACCTCGACCACTGGGCCAAGGACGGCGGAGCCACCGACCTCGACCGCGGAACCCTGCTCTGCGCCCGCCACCACCACTGGGTCCACTCCGAAGACATCCACATCCGACGCCGAGACGGTCGGACTGAGTTCCAGATTCACGGGATCTGGCAAACCAACCACCGCTGGCGGCCGTGAGACGTGCTGTCTAACGGCAGACAGTTCCCTTCGCCGGTGCCTTGCCGGTGAGCAAGTAGCGATCCACGATGTCGTCGACGCAGTCGTCGCCCGAGGCGTAAGCCGTGTGCCCGTCGCCCACCCGGGTCACCAGGACCGAAGACGACAGCTGCTTCGTCAGGGACTTGGCGCTCTCATACGGCGTTGCCGGGTCTCCAGTCGTGCCGACGATGAGGATCGGGGCCGACGTGTCGGCGTCGATGTCGATCTGCGGATGAGTGGCCTCGATCGGCCAATCCGAGCAGCCGAGGGAACCCCAAGCCAGGGCCCGGCCGAACACCGGCGACGCTCGGGCGAACTCGGGCTCAACCGCTTCGATCTCCGCGACGGTTGGCCGATCGCGGACGTCGAGGCAGGAGATCGCGAGGAACGCCTCACCGTTCGCTTCGTGGAAGTACGCGTCCGCGAGCCGGGCCAACACGCTGCCGTCGCCCTGCAAGGCGGCGTCGAACGCATTGCTGAGACTGACCCACGTCGACTTGCTGTAGAGCGGCTTGGCGATGCCGTAGAACGCCAAGCCTTGGGTGAGCTTGCGATCGGGATCGTCCGTCCGCAGCGGGTGACGGTCGAGTCGTTGCAGGAGGTCGACGATCCGCTTCATGGCTTTGGTCTCGTGACGTCCCAGCGGACAACGCCATCGATCGGTGCAGTCCTCGACGTACGCCTCCAGCGCGCGCTGGAACCCGATGGCCTGGGAGAGGCCCGCTTCGATGGCACCCTCGGACGGATCGAGC
>DATFFJ010000130.1:0-11712 GCA_035250065.1 Aeromicrobium sp.
TCCTCGCCGAGCATGCAGACGAGGATGGCGTTGCGCACCCGCGGGTCCTCGAGGTCGTAGCCGCGCAGGTGGGCGATCCCGGCGATGAGGTGGCACTGCACCAGGGTGACGCCGATGACATTGGCCGGCAGGGCCACGGCCAGCGCCGCCACACCGCCGAGGTTCGTCACGAAGCCTTGGGCTCCAGCCAGCGTGGCGTGCAGACGGATGAGCTTGGAGACGGCGGTCTCGACGTCGCCGCCGGCATCGACCAGCTTGGAATCGGCGCTTGCCGCTGCTGAGCGCAGCGGGCCGACGCCGTCGATGGCCTTGTCGAGCACGCCGCGCACGTACTGCGAGGCGACGGACGGCGCGATGTGCTCTCCTACCCGGCGACTCACCGTCCGTGTCACACCCATGTCCGAGAGGGTACCCAGCGTGCTGGAACCCTACGCTCGATGCATGGACCCGCAGCCGGTCGACCCGTCGCGCTGGCGCTTCGACGTGGAGGCGTGGCCGGCGCACGACGACTGCATCGCAATCGGCGGCGACCTGGAGCCCGGCACCATCATCGAGGCCTACCGGAACGGAGCTTTTCCGATGCCGCTCGACCACGAGCTCGCCTGGTGGTCTCCGGTCCGCCGCGGCGTGTTGCTCCCGGGCGACTTGTGGGTGTCGCGGAGCCTGCGTCGTTCGGCGCGGGCACTCGAGCTGACGTACGACACCGACTTCGCCGGCGTCGTCCGAGGCTGTGCCGACTCCAACCGTCCCGGCGGGTGGATCAGTCCGGAGATCGAGGCGGCCTACGTCCGGTTGCATGAACTCGGCTGGGCGCATTCCGTGGAAACCCGGGATGCTGACGGCGCGTTGGTCGGCGGCCTGTACGGGTTGCAGGTCGGCCGGTTGTTCGCCGGAGAGTCGATGTTCCATCGCGCCCGTGACGCGTCCAAGGTGGCGCTGATGGGGCTCGTCGAGCTCCAGCCCGAGGGCCTCATCGATGTCCAATGGCGGACACCTCATCTGGCGACCTTGGGGGTCACCGAGCTCGATCGGGCGGGCTACCTGCGCCGCATCGCCGACCTTGTCGACCAGCCCAGCCCGCACTGGCCACCCCCGAAGTTGCGCGCCGGGTGACACGCAGGGTGGGTACGGTGCGGAATTGGCCGAAGCTGTCCCTACACTGGCCAGCGCCAGCAACCAAGATCAGTACTTACAAGGAGTTTTCGTGGCTTCCATCTCTCGGAGCGACCTCGTCGCCGCACTTGCCCAGAAGGCCGATGTCAGCAAGAGCACCGCGGACGCCGTGCTGTCCGCTTTCGGCGAGTTCCTCACCGACGCGGTCAGCAAGGGCGACAAGGTCTCGATCCCGGGCATCGTCTCGGTCGAGCGGGTCAGCCGCGCCGCCCGCACGGGCCGTAACCCCGCCACCGGCGAGACCATCAACATTCCGGCTGGGTTCGGCGTCAAGGTCAGTGCCGGCTCCCGCCTGAAGGCTGCCGCCAAGTAGTTTCGGGCTCTTCAGCTCGTCAACACCCCCGGACCGCACCTCGGTTCGGGGGTGTTGCTCTGTGTTGCCTTCCTGCGAAGAAATGGGTAACCAAGTGGTCAAACTAGTCCTAACGGACTAGTGTCTTCTCCCGTGCGGGCTCCTCAGGAAACCATCCGGCTGCCGTTTGCCCTGTCGACGGCCAGCATTGCGCGCACGAAGCTCGCCGGGTTCCTGACGGTTCAGCGCGTCGGGCCGTCGGTCATCGACGACGCTCTCATCGTGCTTGGCGAGATGCTCGCCAACGCCCTCTGTCACGGCTGCCCGACCTCTGACGACACGATCGAGATCACCTGGGCGATCAACGGCGACCTGCTCGAGCTGAGCGTCTACGACGCCGGGGTGGGCGCTTCGCTCAAGCCCATTGACTTCGACGAGGACTCCCTGAGCGGCCGCGGGCTCTCGATCATCAATCGGGTCGCCGACCGCTGGTGGGTCGACATGGAGAAGGGCACCCGAGTCAGCGCCGAACTCTCGGGTCTTTTGGCCCACCGGTCTTGACCTGCCCGTAACCTCATTCTGTGGATTGGAATGAGTTCGATGCGGCGCTGTACGACCTCGACGGCGTCCTCACGCCGACCGCACTAGTGCACATGCGTGCCTGGCAGGAGATGTTCTCCGGCTACCTCGCCACCCACCATCCGACGCAGCCTCCGTACACCGACGAGGACTATTTCCTGTGGGTCGACGGCAAGCCGCGTTACGCCGGTGTCCGCGGCTTCCTCGAGAGCCGGGGCATCGACCTGCCGGAGGGCGACCCGACGGACGCGCCCGACGCGCTCACGGTCTGTGGCCTCGGCAATCGCAAGAACGCGGTGTTCGAGTCGATCCTCGCCACCGAAGGAGTCGCGGCCTATCCCGGCTCTCGCGCGCTGGTCGAGAATCTCGCTGGACGGGGCCTGAAGCAGGCCGTCGTATCGAGCTCGCGCAACGCGCCGGACGTGCTGGCTTCGGCTGACCTCATCGACCACTTCGAGACGATCGTGGACGGCGTCGTGGCATCCGAGCGCCACCTGGCCGGCAAGCCCGCGCCGGATACGTTTCTCTATGCAGCTGAACTGGTCGACGCCCGGCCGGCCAGGTGCGTTGTCGTCGAGGACGCATTGAGCGGCGTCCAGGCCGCACGTGCCGGACGGTTCGGCCTCGTCATCGGAGTCGACCGCGGAGTCGGCGCCGACCAGCTCCTGGAGCACGGTGCCGACATGGTGGTGGCCGACCTGGAGGAACTGCTGTGAGTGACGCCCCCATGCACGACACGCCCCCGGACGTCGAGCCGGAGGAGCTGCTCGACCGTAGCCGGTTCCCGGTCGATCCGTGGGCACTCGTCGAGGCGCGCTATTCAGACGCCGATCTGGGGACAACGGAGACGCTCTTCGCAGTTGCCAACGGCTACCTCGGCATGCGCGGCAACGTCGAGGAAGGCCGTGACTCGCACACCCACGGCACCTTCATCAACGGGTTCCACGAGACGTGGCCGATCCAACACGCCGAGGAGGCGTACGGATTTGCCCGGATCGGCCAGACGATCGTCAATGTCCCGGACGCCAAGGTCATCCGCCTCTATGTCGACGACGAGCCGCTGCTCCTGCCGGTCGCTGACCTGGCGGAGTACGAGCGCCGTCTCGACTTCCGGACCGGCGTGTACAGCCGGGAGATCCTGTGGCGGACGCCGGCCGGCAAGAGCGTGCGTATCCGGTCCACCCGCATGGTGTCGCTGACCGAACGTCATCTGGCGGTCATGACCTTCGAGGTGACGCTGCTCGACGGCTCGGCTCCGGTGGCGATCTCTTCGCAGATCCTCAACCGCCAGGACGGCGAAGACGAGTATCACGTCGCCGCGAAGGCCATGGGCGAAGGTGCCGACCCCCGCCAGGCCGAGCGCATGAGGCGCCGCGTGCTCGAGCCAATCGTCAACCGCGGCAACGCCGAGAGCGGCCGCGTCGAGCTGGGATATCGCGCCGTGGACAGCGGTATGACGCTCGCGGTGGCCGCCGACCACATCTTCGCCACCGAGAACATCTACGAGTGGAGCGTCCAGACCGATGACGACCTCGCGAAGGTGGTCTACCGGGTCGATGCCGAGCCCGGCGTGCCGATCACGCTGACGAAGTACGTGGCGTATCACACGTCACGGGGCGTTCCGCCACGCGAACTGCTCGACCGGTGCGGCCGCACGCTCAGTCGCGCGCTGAGGTCCGGCGTCGACCGGCTCCGATCCGATCAAGCCGACTGGCTCGAGAGCTTCTGGGACTGTTCAGACGCGACGATCGAAAGCGATGACGCGCTGCAGCAGGCCCAGCTCCAACAGGCACTGCACTGGAACCTGTTCCAGATGGCGCAGGCCTCGGCGCGCGCAGAGGGGGCCGGTATTCCGGCCAAGGGTGTGACCGGATCCGGGTATGGCGGTCACTACTTCTGGGACACCGAGATCTATGTGCTGCCGTTCCTGACGTACACCCGCCCCTCGGCGGCCCGTGCAGCGTTGCGCTTCCGGCACCAGCTTCTCGAGGCGGCGCGTCGCCGGGCCGGTGAGCTCTCCCAAAGCGGCGCCCTCTTCCCGTGGCGGACCATCAACGGCGAGGAGGCCTCGGCGTACTACGCGGCCGGCACCGCGCAGTACCACATCAACGCCGACATCGCCTATGCGCTGGCGCAGTACGTGGCCGCAACCGGCGACCGCGACTTCCTCATGCGGGCGGGCGTGGACGTCCTGGTCGAGACGGCCCGGATGTGGGCAGACCTCGGGTTCTGGCAGGACAGCGAGTTCCACATCCACGGCGTGACGGGGCCGGATGAGTACACGACGGTCGTCAACGACAACCTGTTCACGAACGTGATGGCGCGGTTCAACCTGACGCAGGCCGCTCGGGCCGTGCGCGAGCTCGCTCAGATCGACGGGCCGGAGTACGACGCTGTGCTGGACCGCCTCAGCCTCGACGCCGAGGAGATCGCCGAGTGGGAGCGGGCCGCCGAGGCCATGGCGATCCCGTTCGATGATTTCCTCGGAATCCACCCGCAGGACTCGCACTTCCTCGAGCGGGAGGTGTGGGACCTCGCGAACACCCCCTTGACGAAGCGGCCGCTGCTGCTGCACTACCACCCGCTCGTCATCTACCGGTTCCAGGTGCTCAAGCAGGCCGACGTCGTTCTGGCGCTTTTCCTCCAGGGCGAACTGTTCACCGCGGAGCAGAAGCGGGCCGATTTCGAGTACTACGACCCGATCACCACCGGCGACTCGACCCTGTCAGCCGTGGTGCAATCGATCATGGCCGCCGAGGTCGGATACAGCGACCTCGCCCGGCGCTACTTCATCAACGCCCTCTTCGTCGACCTTGCCGACCGGCATCACAACACCACCGACGGTGTGCACGTCGCCTCGGCCGGTGGCGTGTGGAGCGCGCTCGTCTACGGATTCGGCGGGTTCCGCGACCATGGCGGCCGCTTCAGCTTCGACCCGCGGCTTCCGGAGGACTGGACGGCGATCACGTTCCGTCTCACGATCGAGGGCACGAAGGTTCGCGTCACGCTCCGGCAGCGTGAGATGGAGTTTGTTGTCGAAAGTGGGGAGAAGGTCGACTTCGAGGTCCGTGGCGTGCCGGTTCAGGTCACCGCTGAGACCCCGGTCACCGTCCCGTTGAGCGATCAGGGACTCCGCCTGCCCGGCGAGCCCCTGCCGATTGCCGGTCGGCACCGCGCCGACGGCAGCGTGATCGGTGCCATCGTTCCCGGGACGTGAACCCCGGCGCGAATCCCCGAATTTCTCCTAG
This sequence comes from Aeromicrobium sp., assembly GCA_035250065.1. Taxonomy (GTDB): domain Bacteria; phylum Actinomycetota; class Actinomycetes; order Propionibacteriales; family Nocardioidaceae; genus Aeromicrobium. The sequence goes on from DATFFJ010000130.1 coordinate 5,293, forward strand.
ACTGACCGCCATGCTGACCGTCAAGTGGCAACTGGCCTCCGGTGAAGCTGGCCAGATCGCGGTGGAGAACGACGACAAGTGGTCGTTCGGTCGCGTGGGGGCAGAGGAGCCGCCGACGGTCGTGACCGACGACCCAAGGATCAGCCGGAACGCACTGACGATCCGCGACAGCGGGCCGGGCCCGGTGGTTTTCCGCGGCCAGCGCGGAGACGCGGTCGGCATCCGGGTCATCAGCGTCGACGGGTCCGAGCGGCAAATCCCCGAGGGCACCGCCTATCTGCTGGACGAGCATGCGCGGCGCATCGAGGTCTTGGTCGAGGGTGAGCTGATGCTGACGGTCCAGGTCCTGTTCGACCTGCGTCCGACGGTGAAGGAACGCCAGGAGCTCGCTGACGCCACCGACGCGACCGACGAGTCGTAGCGCTGACCCGGCCGTCACTCCGGAGGAGCTGGGGCGACCGGCGCCCGGACCAGCAGGACACCGTGATGGACCTGCGCGGTGAACTCGGTGCCCATGCCCACCGGGTCGCCATCGAGCTGCATCGGGGCGGGCGCCTCGCAGCGGACCACGATCTTGTGTCCGATCATGCGGTTGAGTGCGCGATCGGTGAACCGAGTCCGGCTCATGACGCGGACAAGGATGGCGACCCAGCCGATGAACCGCTTGGGCGCCAGTACGACGACATCGAGCAACCCGTCGTCGAGCTGCGCCTGCGGTAGCAACGGGATGCCGGCTTGGAGAAAGCCGACGTTCCCGACAACCACGGTCCGCGCCCGGAAGCGGTGGAATGGGCCGTCGTCGACGCTGATGTGGACCCGCATGGTCGGAAACCGCAGCGCTTTGACTCCGGACACGAAGTAGGCGAACCAGCCGACTCGCTGCTTCAGGTTGTCGTCGACGCCGAGCATGATCTCGGCGTCCATGCCGAGCCCAGCCATGACGAGGAAGCTGGTTTCGGTGTGATCCTTCTCCGGCGGCTCTTCCGTCGGCGTTTCGTCGACCAGTTCCTCGGCCGCGGCCGCGTCGGCCGAGGTCGGCGCGGGCGTCATCACCGGCTCAGGCTGTGCGTCAGCATGCTCGTCGGGGAACGTCGCATCTGTCGAGAAGGTGGCCAAGTCAATGGCACGGTCTTGGCCCCCGAACGCGACGTCGAGCGCCTCGCGGGTGTTCAACGGAAGACCCATGTTGCGTGCCAGCAGGTTTCCGGTGCCGAGCGGGATGACACCGACCGCGACGCCGGTGCGGGCGGCCTCCTCGCAGACCGCACGAACGGTGCCGTCGCCGCCGGCGGTGACGATGAGGTCAACACCGGCCTCCAACGCCGCCTGAGCCTGGCCTTGGCCGGGGTCCTCAACCGTGGTCTCGAACCACAGCGGATAGTTCCAACCCTCGCGTTCGACGACTTCGAGGACCTTGCCCTTGAAGGAGTAGATGTCGCCAACCTTGGTCGGGTTGAGGATCACCGCGACTCGTTTGCGGCCGGTGCCGGTGAGCACGGCGAGGTCGTGCGGGATGCGGGCGGAGGGCGGGACGATGAGGGCCCACAGCGCGACGGCGGTCACCATGCCGAACGCCAGCCCAGCGAGGACGTCCGAGACGTAGTGCACGCCGAGAACGACGCGCGATGCGGCCACGAGGATCGCCAGGCTCAGCCAACCCGCGATCAGCAGGCGCCGTCGCAGGCCCCGCATGGTCGCCGCGATCGTCAGCAGGATGGCGACGGTGGCGAGGACACCGGCGCTGGCGGCGTGACCGCTCGGGAACGACAACTCACCAGACTGCCACCAGCTGTCGGTCGACCACTCCGGTCGCGGCCGCCCGAAGGCCTGCTTGAGCAGTGGGTTGACCGCGAGGACGACCAGCCCGGACGCGACGGCCCATGCGGCGAGGCGATACTCCCGGCGCATCGCGGTCAGTGCGGCGATCAGCGCGAGGATGACGCCGGTGATCCACGTGGAGAAGCCAATGCCCAGCGCCACCGAGAGGCCATGGCCGATGCCGGTCGTAGCCAGCGGCGTGAGGAGCGCACCGAGGCGATCGAGAGCAGTCAGCCACCCAGCGTCGGCGACGACCCCGACAGCGAGGATGACCCAGATGAGGGCGGGTGCTGCTGCAGCCACCCAGATGAGGGCCGGCCGACGCGGTTCCACCCGACGTACGTCGAACGCCACGAACTCACTCTCTCCATCGTCTCCGCTCGTTTCGAGCGCAGCTACCCGAGGTCGAACCAGCGTACGGGAACGAGTGCTGGGAACTGCGCCGATACCCTTACGACGTGATCCGCCCCCACTCGCTTCGCTCGCGGGAGGTACCCCCAGCTGCGCTCGTCAACGCGGCTTCGCCCACTCGGCCACGAGCGAGCAAGCTCGCTCGCGGCGCTCGGTAGGCTCGCCGCGTGATCGACCCACGCCTGTTGCGCGACGACCCCGACTCGCTGCGCGCCGCCCAACGGCGACGTGGTGAGCCAACGGAAATCGTCGACACTGCCGTGGCCGCCGACGAGGCCCGCCGGGCCGCCATCGCCGCGTTCGAGAAGCTTCGCGCCGAACAGAAGGCGGTCGGCGGCCAGATCGCCAAGGCCCAAGGCGAAGAGAAACAGGCGCTTCTAGCGCAGACCAAGACCTTGTCTGAGCAGGTCAAGGCAGCTGAAGCCATCGAGCGTGACGCCTCGGCAGCCTTCGCCGAGGCGGTCAAGGCGTTGCCGAACCCGGCGTCGGCTGACGCCCCCGAAGGCGGTGAGGACGATTACGTCGTTCTCGACACCGTTGGGACGCCCCGTGACTTCGCTGCGGAGGGTTTCGAGCCGCGCGACCACCTGGAACTCGGTGAGCTCCTGGGTGCCATCGACATGGAGCGAGGCGCGAAGGTCAGCGGCGCACGGTTCTACTACCTGACCGGTGTGGGCGCCCAGCTCGAACTGGCACTCACCCAGCTGGCGATGAGCAAGGCCGCCGAGTGGGGCTTCACACCGATGATCCCGCCGGCCTTGGTGAAGCCGAGCGCCATGGAAGGGACCGGGTTCCTCGGACAGGCCGCTGACGACGTCTATCGGCTGGAGAAGGACGACCTCTATCTGGTGGGAACGTCAGAGGTGCCGCTGGCCGCGTACCACTCCGACGAGATTCTCGATGCCGAGAGTTTGCCGCTGCGCTACGCCGGCTTCAGCCCATGCTTCCGGCGCGAGGCAGGCTCCTATGGCAAGGACACCCGGGGGATCTTCCGGGTGCACTGGTTCGACAAGGTGGAGATGTTCGTGTTCACGACCCTTGAGGAGTCGTACGCCGAACATGAGCGCATTCTGGCCTGGGAACGGAATTGGCTGGACCTGCTCGAGCTGCCATACCGGGTTGTCGACGTGGCGGCCGGCGATCTCGGGCTGTCTGCCGTGCGGAAGTTCGACTGTGAAGCCTGGATCCCCTCGCAGGGCAAGTACCGCGAGGTGTCCTCGGCCTCCAACTGCACGCAGTTCCAGGCGCGACGCCTCGACATCCGCACGCGTGGCGGCAGCGCTGACTCCTCTGGGAGCACGGTCCCGGTGGCCACGCTGAACGGCACGCTCTGCGCCATGACCCGCACGATCATCGCGCTGTTGGAGAACGGCCAGCAGGCCGACGGGTCGGTCCGGCTTCCGGCGATCCTGAAGCCGTTCCTCGGTGAGGTCTTGGAGCCGGTCGGGTGACCTTCCGGCCGAAGCTGGTGGCACTCGACGTCGACGGGACGCTCGTCGATGGGCGGAACGCCATCAGTCCGGCCACCGCGGACGCGGTGCAGACGCTGGTCGACGCCGGAATCCCGGTCGTCATCTCGACCGGCCGTGCCGTGCCCGGTGCGGTCGAGGTGTGCAACCGGCTGGACCTGCCCGATGGCCTCGCCGTCTGCAGCAACGGCGCTGTGCTGGTCGGGTATCGCCCCGTGGAAGTGATTCACGCTGTCACCTTCGACGCCTCCGAAGCCGTCCAACGTGTGCTGACCGAGATCCCAGACGCCTTCGTCGCGGTTGAGGAGATCGGCATTGGCTACCGGGTGAACCAGCCGTTCCCCAGCGGTGAGATCACCGGGACGATCACCGTCGAGGACACCGACTCGTTGATCTCCGAGCCGGTGACCCGCGTGATCATCCGGGCGCCCTCGCACGATCCGCGCGAGTTCCACGAGCTCGTCGAAGGCCTGGGGCTGACGGAGACCAACTACTACATCGGTTACACCGCGTGGCTCGACCTCGCGCCGCTGGGCGTCTCCAAGGCATCCGGCTTGCAACGCGTGTCCGACCGTCTCGGAGTCGACCCGGCCGACGTGCTCGCCGTGGGCGACGGCTTCAACGACGTCGAGATGCTGCGATGGGCTGGCCGGGGCGTCGCGATGGGCCACGCCCCCGACGACCTCAAGGATGCTGCCGACGCCATCACCGGGACGGTCGCTGAGGACGGCTTGGCGACCGAGCTGGCCCGGTACTTCTGACCTCACCGCGGTACTTCTGACCTCACCCGGTGATTGAGGTCCTCGAAATCAAGCCACCTTCGAGGTGTCCAACGCGTCGAACGCGTCGAGCACTTCCTCGACGGTCGGGACCCGCTGGGTCTGGTGCGCCGCAGACTCCGTTGTGGCTTGCTGTTCGCGCTCGCGACGCAGGTGTCGCTTGATCGTGGACATCGAACAGCCGAGTCGCTCGGCCAGTTGCTGGCAGGTGTCCTTCGGGTGTGCCTGCCGCATGGTGAGCACAGCCTCGTGGCTCACCGGCCCACCCCCGACGCGCGGAGCGCCAAACGTCATCAACGGCGCTGGCGTGACATCCACCCCCAAGGTGCGTCGCATGGCGGCGCGCTCAGCCTCGGTCGTGCAGGCGACATAGCCGGAGACATCGACCTCGACCACCGCCCGGTACAGGCAGTCGACCATCAGCGGGCAGGCGGCGCAGGCCCGGTGGACCTTGGCTCGTGCGGCCGCCTGTGCGGCGGCCTCCTTCTGCGTGGTCGGTACGACTTGAAGCCGCTCGTCAAGGAACTGGTCCGGCGCATCAACACACGCTGGAAGCACTGGTTCGAGGACGATGGTCATGGGCACCCCTTCCCGGTCGCATCTCGCCTCATTCTTTACAGGTACATCCCCCCATGAGAAGGACGTGAGTCCGAATTAGTCGAATCGTTACCTTCCGCGTCGTTTGAGACGCCTTCGCCGTGCGGAAGTGCCAACCGCATGTTCTGCAGTTGTGACTGCGCCTGGACTTGCTGCGCGTACAGCGCGGCCTGGATGCCGTGGAACAGCCCCTCGAGCCAACCGACCAGCTGGGCCTGCGCAATCCGCAGCTCGGCTTCGCTGGGCGCCTCCTCGCTGAACGGCAGGCTGAGCCGCTCGAGCTCCTCGACGAGCTCGGGCGCCAGGCCGTCCTCCAGCTCCTTGACGGACTGGTGATGGATCTCGCGCAGCCGGATGCGGCTCTTCTCGTCGAGTGGTGACGCCTTCACTTCCTCGAGAAGTTGACGGATCATGCTGCCGATCCGCATCACCTTGGCCGGCTGCTCGACGAGGTCGTGCAGTGGAGTCTCTGAGCCCTCTGCCGCGACCGTGACGGGGGACCCGTCCGGGCCGATGACCGCCGGTGGGCCGCCTTGCTCTGCGGATTCGCTTTCGGGCGTCATGTCTCCACCCTACTGACGGGCTCTGACGCGGTGCGGAGCACCCGAAGCGAGCTCAGAGGGTGAGTACGAGCTTGCCGATGTGCTCGGACGACTCCAGCATCCGGTGTGCGTCGGCGACATCCTCGATGTCGAAGGTGGCATGGATGATGGGCGAAACCGCCCCGGAGGAGAGCATCGGTGTCACGTTCCGGATCGTCTCGCGAACGATGTCCGATTTCTCGTGCACAGGCCGGGCCCGCAGCGACGTCGCGGTGATGCTGGCCCGCTTTCCGAGCAGGGCCGCGAGATTGAGCTCGGCGGAGATGCCGCCCTGGAGACCGATGACGACCAGGCGCCCGTCCGTGGCGAGCGCACTGACATTCGGCGCCAGGTACTTGGCGCCGATGATGTCGAGGATGACGTCCGCGGACAGGCCGGCGTCCGCCATCGCCTCCGGAAAGTCCTGAGTGCGGTAGTTGATGACGACGTCCGCGCCGAGGTCCTTTGCCGCGGCGGCCTTCGTGTCGGATCCGACGGTGGCGACGACCGTCACGTCGAGCTGCTTCGCGACCTGGATGGCGGTGGTGCCTATGCCGCTCGTTCCGCCGTGGATGAGGAGCGTCTCGCCGGCAGCCAGCCGGGCCACCATGACGAGGTTCGACCAGACCGTGCAGGCCGTCTCCATGAGTCCGGCTGCCTGCACGGTGCTGAGTCCGGATGGAATCGCGACCACCTGACCGGCTGGCACCGCGACGAAGTCGGCGTAGCCGCCGCCGGCGAGCAGCGCGCACACGGGGTCGCCGA
>DATFFJ010000131.1:0-13029 GCA_035250065.1 Aeromicrobium sp.
TCGTCGCGGATGTTCCTCGAGCCCCAATGGATGGCGAATCAGGGGTACTGCGTGGTCGTGGCCGACGGCCGCGGCACGCCCGGTCGCGATCCGCACTGGGAGCGCGCTGTCCTGAATGACCTGGCCACGCCGGTGCTCGACGACCAGGTGACGGCGTTGCAGGCGGTTGTTGATACATACGCCGACGACGTCGATCCCGCACGGGTCGGCATTGTCGGCTGGTCGTTCGGTGGCTACCTAGCGACGCTCGCTGTTCTCCGGCGACCCGACGTCTTCCACGCTGCGGTGGCGGGTGCGCCCGTCACCGAGTGGCGGCTGTACGACACCGCCTACACCGAGCGCTATCTCGGGCATCCGGGTGACAACGGCGCCGCCTACGACGCGACGTCGCTCATCCCGCTGGCACCCAGCCTGAGCCGTCCGCTCCTGTTGATTCACGGGCTGGCCGACGACAACGTCTTCGCTGCACACACCCTCCAGCTCTCCGCCGCGCTGCTCGGCGCCGGCCGGGCCCATGCAGTGCTTCCACTGTCCGGCGTCACGCACATGGCGTCGCAGGAATCCGTCGCCGCAGGCCTGGCCGAGGCGCAGATGGCGTTCTTCGCTCAGCATTTGAAGGGTTAGGCGATGGCCCTCCCTTATGCCACAGCTGTGGCCTCGATCTCGACGAGTAGCGGCGGGAAAGCCAGTCGAGCAACACCCAGAGCCGTGCTCGTCACACGCGCTCCGGCTTCACCGAGGCGGGTAGCCAAGACGTCCCAGCTCTCGAAGAGGGCATCGATGTCGGTCGTGTAGTAGTTCAAGCGAACCACATTTGAGAGGTCGAGACCCGCCCCGCCCAAGACCGTTTCGAGATTGTCGAGTGCCTTCCCGACCTGGGCGCGCATGTCCCCTTCGTGAAGGGGATTTCCGTCCCCGTCTACCGAGGTCTGACCGGCGCAGTAGACAACGCGCTGCGCGTTGCTGACCTCGTTCGCTTGAACAAAGCCGAACTGGTCCTGCCATGTCCATGGGTTGATGACCCGGCTCTCCATGACTTCTCCTCTCGCCGAACTGTTTGTGCTGACAAACGTACGGTTAGCGACGGTCGTCATGGTGCGCTCCGGACTGATTCGGCATGTGAACGCTGCAGGTCGGTTGACTACTCCTCGTCGGGCAAGTGCGCATCACCCGGCAGCCAGCCGCCATAAACATCGACCATGGCGACGACCCGGTCGTCCCAGGGGTCGACGTCGAGCTCCCACAGCTGGTCCGACACCCGCCGCAGGCTGGCCGAGAAACCCTCGCCCTTGAGTTCGCGGATCAGTTCGGCCGCGTCTTCTTCGGCAGCAAACTGAATGGTGCTCATAGCAGGGACTCCCATCGCTCACGTCGATCGTTGAACGCCGCCAGACGCTCGCGGGTTCGCTCCGGCTCGCCAGCACGAGCCAGGTTGATCATCGCAACATCTCCGCGGTCCTGACCAGCCGCGATGCGCGCACACGCCAGCTCCATGCGATCGGCTACCGCCTGAAGGACGGTCAGGGGTCCCCACTCGGCGTAGGTGTCTACCAGGAGGTCGAGCCTGCGGAGGACCTCGTCGTCGCCCGTCTCGTCCAGTACGTCGGGGCGGTTGAACGGGATCGCGGTCCACGCGAGAAAGGCGAGATCGTCCACCGGCCGCCCCGGGCCGGCCATGTCCCAGTCGATCATCGCCACGAAGTGCCCGCCCTCGATCACCCAGTTGTAGGTGCCGGGATCGTTGTGGCAGATGATCTCGCCTTCCCCGAGTTCGGCGTCGCCGGCTCGCCAGGTGCGGGACCCCTCAGGCCGGAAGCCGTCGGCGATGTCGTGGAAGTCGCGCAGCCAGGCGACGGCCTCGACCAGCACGTTGTCGAGAACGATCTCCTTGTCGACTGGCACGCTGCGCCCGGACACATAGGTGAGGACCTCACGGTCGCCCTCCACCCCGTGGACCTCCGGCACGCCGCGCAGTCCCTCCGCGGCGAGGTAGCGCAGGAATTCGTGCACCGCAGGCGTCCAAGGCCCGGCGGGTCGGCGTACTGTCCGGCCGTCTTGCTCGACGCCGCCGGACTGGCCGGGCAGGTGAACACCGTCCATATTTCAACCGTATTCGACAGTTGACTCACAGGTAACTTCGCTCAATCGCCGGTAGGGTTTCCGCTGGGACACAAGCGAGGGAGCCATGGCAAACGACATCCCTGCCGGGTGGTATCCGGACATCCATGGAACCGTTCGGTGGTGGGACGGCGAACGGTGGACCGAGCATGTCCGGGACCCCGGATCCACGTCGACTGCCCCGCCCCAGGCACCGACCGAGCCGCACGCGCCGGAGCCGACCCGTGACGCTGAGCCGACCATCGCCTACGGCAGTGACCTGAACGCCGGTCCAACCGACTCCACGACGGCAGCCGCAGACGAGACGGCCACGAGCGTTCCCGAGCCATCGCAGATCCGGAATCCGCTCGAGCGCTATGCGTCGGAGACGTCGTCCTTCACGACTCAACCTGAGGACTGGGCGCAGTCGTCCGGCACGACCGTGATCCACCGCCCCGCCCGCACCATCAGCTATCCCAAGACGGTTGAGGAGGAGATCGAGGAGGAGGACGACGGCAGCCGCCGGGTCTGGCTGACTGCCACGGTCGTCGGACTCATCGCCTTCTTTCTCGGCATGGGTATCGGCGGGCGCCAGAACATCGACCCGCCCGGCACCTCCGACCCCATTCCGCCGGCCGTGAACACAAACACCAGTGACATTGACGACCTCCGCCAGCAGCTGGAGGACCGGCAGGCCGAACTCGACGAACGCCAGCAGGTTCTCGACGATCGGGAGGACGAGCTCGATCGGCGGGCCTCGGCGACACCCAGCCCGACACCCACGGCGACCGCAACGGCGACTGAAACCGAGATCGACGGCAATGACCGAGTCCTGGTGGGTACCGACGTCCGGGAAGGGACCTACCGCACGAGCGGCCCGACCGACCCGTTGTATGAGTGCGAGTTCACGATCTCGGAAGACGAGTTCGGCGACGATCCCATCACCGACGAGTCGACGAAGACGGCCGTGTCCGTCAGGCTCCGCGACGGTGACTGGTTCGAGAGCGACGACTGCCAAGACTGGGAGAGGGAGTGACGCTGGTCTCACCCGTTTGACAGGTCTATGCAGCCCTACATAGTTTGTCACCCATGACGACCACGACCACCACCGCCGTTCGGCCCGATGTCACCGCCCTCACGCAACCGCTGACTCTGTCCAACGGCACCGTCCTTCCGAACCGCATCGCCAAGGCCGCCTTGAGCGAGTGCCTCTCCTCCCCCGGCTTCGCTCCCGGAGACGAGATCAAAACGCTGTATCGCCGGTGGGCCGACAGCGGCCAGGGCTTGACCATCACCGGCAACGTCATGGTCGATCAGCGCTACATCGGCGAACCCGGCAACGTCGTGGTCGAGGACGAACGGCACCTCGACGATCTCACCGAATGGGCAGCCATCGTGAAGTCGGCCGGCTCCGTCGCCCTGGTTCAGATCAATCACCCTGGACGGCAGACGCCGCGCAGCCTCGTGTCCAAGCCGGTGGCCCCCTCGGCGATCGCCGTGCCCGGTATGGCGGGCTCGTTCGCAACGCCGCGAGAGCTGACCGGTGAGGAGATCGAGGAGATCATCCAGCGATTCGCCACCACTGCTCGGGTCGTCACGACAGCCGGATTCGACGGCGTCCAGATCCACGGCGCACATGGCTACCTGGTCAGCCAGTTCCTGTCGCCGCTGTCGAACCAGCGCACCGACCAGTGGGGCGGGACGCCGGAGAACCGGCGCCGGTTCGTCCTGGAGTTGGTCAAGGCCATTCGAGCGGCCATCGGCGACAAAGTCCTCGCCATCAAGCTCAACTCGGCCGACTTCCAGCGCGGTGGCTTCAGCGAGGACGAGTCGCTTGTGGTCGTCGACGCGCTCGTCGAGGCCGGCATCGATCTGCTGGAGGTCTCCGGCGGCACCTACTCATCGGCGGCGATGATGGGCCTTGACGACAGCCTGCGCGAGAGCACCCGGCAGCGCGAGGCTTACTTCCTGGACTACGCCCTGCGTGTCCGTGAAGCGCACCCCGACCTCCCGTTGATGCTCACCGGCGGCTTCCGCACCGTCGAGGCGATGAACGACGCGGTGGCCAGCGGTGGCATCGACATCGTCGGCCTCGGGCGTCCGCTCACGCTCGAACCGGACGTGCCGGGCTTTCTCCTGTCCGGCGCGGTCGACCGCACGAACGTGCGGGTCAGGACCACCGGAATCCGGCTGATCGACAGCCTCACCGAGCTGACGTTCTACACGGTCAACATGTGGCGCATCGCCAAGGGCAAGGAGCCGAAGCCGAACCGGCATCCGGCCGTCAACCTCGCCGCCTACATGGGCAAGCATGGCGTCGATGCCGTGCGGGTCAGCGGCCGGGCGAAATGAGGCAGCCATGAGCAGAGCCGGAGCGGAAACCCGCGAACGCGTCATCCAGAGCGCCAAGGAGCGTATGCGGCGGCACGGCGTCGAGGCCACGTCGATGCTCGACGCCATCGCTGACGCCGGCGCCTCCCGTGGCTCGCTGTATCACTACTTCCCGGGCGGCAAGGCCCAGCTCATCGAGGAAGCGACGGCTGCCGCGTGCGAGGAGTACTCCGCAGCGTTCTCGCTGATGGAGAGCCTTGACGCCGCGGAGGCGATCCCGGCCATGCTCGACTACTGGCGGACCCAGGTCGAGGCCACTGACTTCTCGGCCGGCTGCCCGGTCGCGGCCGCCGCATTGTCCGGTGGCGAGACTGAAGGCGCCCGCAGCAAAGCCGGCGCAGGCTTCACGACCTGGGCCGCGTCGATCGAGAAGATGCTGCTCACATCGGGCGTGCCCGCGGCACGCGCCACCACCTTGGCGTCGCTGATCCTGTCGACCATTGAGGGAGCAGTCGTCGTCAGCCTGGCTCAGCGTTCCGTGGAGCCCATGGAACAGGCAGCCGCTGAGTTGCTGCGCATCGTCGACGCTGCCCGCGGCTGAACTCGCCATCGTGCGCTCCGCGCGCTCTGGCACAGTGACTCCATGGCCCGTGCCGCCACCGACATCGCGCTGCGTCGCACCAACGAGAACGCCAACGAGATCCGGGCCCTGACTGAGCGGTTCGGCGGCGCCGTCGGCGTGGAGGGCGTCATCGCCAACCTCAACCGGCAGGCTCGCCCGGTGACGACTGAGGGCTCCGCCGTCACCCGCGCGTACGGCTGGGAGGAGCGCGACAACTGGGACTCGCGATGGTGGCCGCAGGGGGTCACCTGGTCCGCCGACGTCAGCGCAGCCGAGGGCGTCGTCGTGACCAGCGCCTACGCCAAGAACCGGGTGGGCCTGACGGTGGCCAGCCGGATCGCGATCGTCGACCTGGCGACGCTGCGGTATCGCCATGTTCTCTTGGTCCGGCCGCTGCTATGGCGCGGGAAGGCCATCTTTCGGCCGCTCAGGGTCCACGCCGGCGGCTTGGTCTGGTTGGGGCCGTCGTACCTGCACGTCGCCGGTGTGCGGCGCGGCATCTTCACCTGTCGGATGCAGGACATCCTGAAAGTGCCGCCGTCACGCGCCACTCTGGGCCATCACTATGTGCTGCCGGTCCGCTTCGCGTACAGCGCCGCAGCGGGCAACATGCGGTACTCATTCCTCTCACTCGACCGCAGTGTCAATCCGCCGGAGATCGTCGCCGGCGAATACGGCCGGGACACCATGCCTACGCGCCTGGCCCGCTTCCAGGTCGACGGAGACCACCTGACGACCGAGACGGCCGGGGCATCCGCCCCGACGCTGTTCGACGACCGGGGCGTCACCAACATGCAAGGCGCGGTCACGGTCGGCGGCATCTGGTACGTGACGCAGTCACGCGGACCCTCGGCGCTCGGCCAGCTCCAGGTGGGAACGCCCGGCAACTTCCGGAGATACCCGCGAGCACTTCCCATCGGTCCCGAGGACATCGCCTATTGGCCAGCCCGCGACGAGCTGTGGTCACAGACCGAACACCCCGGCAGTCGCTGCTTCTTTGCGATGGATCGGTCTCAGTTCAGTCCAGTTTGAGGGAACGCCCGATGATCTCGCGCATGATCTCGGACGCGCCGCCGTAGATCCGCTGGATCCGGTTGTCGACGTACGCCCGCGCAATCGGGTACTCGAGCATGTAGCCGTACCCGCCGTGCAGCTGGACGCACGCGTCGACGACGCGGCCCTGCACCTCGGTTGACCACAACTTGGCCTTCGCCGCGTCGGCAACGGTCAGCTTTCCCGCGTTGAGCGCGAGAACGCACTGGTCGATGTAGTTCTGGGTGATCTCGACCTCGGTGACGAGATCGGCAAGGCGATGCTTGACGGTCTGCAGCGACCCGAGTGGATTGCCGAACGCCTTCCGATCACGCACGTACTGCATGGTCCACTCGACGGCCTGATGAGCGCCGGCGATGGCGATGACGGCGATGGAGAGCCGCTCCTGCGGAAGGTTGTTCGTCAGCCCGAAGAAGCCCTCCCCCTCCTTGCCGAGGAGGTTCGCCGCCGGCACTCGGCAGTTCTCGAAGACCAGCTCGGCGGTGTCCTGCACGTGCATGCCGACCTTCTCGAGGTTCCGGCCGCGGGAGAAGCCCGGCGTGCCGTCCTCGACGACCAAGAGTGACAGGCCCTTGTGCGGGTGTTCACCGGTGCGCACCGCCGTGATGACGAGATCGGCGTTGATGCCGTTGGTGATGAAGGTCTTGGCGCCGTCCACGATGTAGTGGTCGCCATCGCGGACGGCCTTGGTCCGGATTCCGGAGAGGTCTGATCCGGCGCCTGGCTCGGTCATGGCGATGGCGGTGATCGACTCACCCGTCGCGACCTTCGGCAACCAGCGGGCCTTCTGCTCGTCCGTGGTCAGCTCGAGCAGATACGGCATGCAGATGTCGGACTGCAGTGTCGGCCCGACGAAGGCTGGCCCGACGCCGGCGTAGGCCGCCTCTTCGAGCACCACCGTGTTGTACCGGAAGTCGTTGACGCCGGCGCCTCCGTACTCCTCGGGGACGGACGCGAAGATTCCGAGCTCACCGAGACCTGTGAACAGGGAGCGCGGCGTGATGCCGTCCTTCTCCCACGCGTCGTAATGCGGAACGACCTCGCGGTCGATGAACGTGCGCACGCTCTTGCGGTAGGCGTCGTGCTCGGCTTCGAAAAGGGTGCGATCCACGTCGTAACGGTAGAGGATCCTGCTTATGCCACGGACGCACCCGATCGACCTGACCTTCTTCGACTCCGCACCGGTCGTGTACGAGGACCAGTGGGAGATCAACGTGCCAGCCGAGCAGTTCTGGCCCGACCTGGTCGACAACCCGCTGCACTGGTGTCGCGGGCTGAAGATCCGGTGGACCTCGCCACGGCCCTTCGGTGTGGGCACGACCCGCCATGTCGGCGTGCTCGGGATGATTCAGGCCGACGAGCACTTCTTTCTCTGGGACGAGGGCGTCCGCTTCGCGTTCCACTTCACCCGCTCGAATCTTCCGATCTTCCGCCGATTCGGCGAGTACTACGAGCTGCAGTCCACGGGACCGGACAGCTGTCGGTTCATCTGGAAGCTCGCGGGCGAGCCGACGCTGGCGGGCAAGGCGGGCGGCTTCTTCACGTCAGCGATCTTCCGAAGCCTCTTCCGCGACACGACGCGCTATGTGAAAACGCTCGGCGGCTGAGCTCGCGCGCCCGGAGTCAGTTGGACCCCTCAGTGGGCACCGCGTAGCGCAGCAGCACGATGCCGGACCGGAACGCCCGCGATTCGAGAAACTCCAGACTTGGGAACACGGTGCCTTCGGCGACCAGGCCCCGGCCGCGCCCTTGCACCGCCGGAAACACCAGAAGGCGGATCTCGTCGACGAGCCCGGCTTCCAGCACCGCATGGGTCAAGGTGATGCTTCCGGTCAAGGTGATGTTCCCGCCCTCGGACTCCTTGAGATGACGCACCTCGTCCAGCGGGTCGCCAGAGAGGATCGTCGAGTTCTGCCATTGCGGATCGGTCATCGACGAGGAGACGACGTACTTCTGGACTTGCTCGAGGTACGCGCCAGCCTGCTCGTCGGTGTGCTGGGGCCAGTATCCGCGGAAGTCCTCAAAGGTCTGGCGGCCGACCAGGAGTGCATCCGAGGCGGCTTCCCAGCGCGCCATCTCATCGAGCCAGTCCTGGATGTCGCCGTCGGGCGAGGGATCGAACCAGTCGTCCAGCATCTCGATCCGTCCGTCGGCCGTGATGTTCTCGACGAGCAGCAAGCGACGCATTCCACCGGTCTATCACCCGGGTCTGTCACCCGGAAAACCTCGACGGCGGTCTCAGGGAAGAGGCGCGAGGAGGGTCAGGCTTGCCGGCATGACCTCAATCACGACCGGCGCCTGGCCCGGCAACGGGGCACGACCCAGCGGCTCACCGTCACCGGCGAACGGGACATCCGGCTCGGCAGTGAGCTCCACCCGGGTGCCGCGAACGACGTGAACCTCGGGAAGTTCGACGTGGCTGCCGTCGTAGACCTTGGGCAAGGACTTGAGCAAGGATCGGCGCGTCGGCGCTGCGATCGCGATCACGTCGAGAAGCCCGTCATCGACCGAGGCGCCGGGCGCAATCTTCATGCCACTGCCGTAGTAGGCGGAGTTGGCCACGACAACGGAACTGCCGGTCAGCTCCAACGACTTGCCGTCGACGCGAACGCTGAAGAACGACGACCGGTAGCCGGCGATCGCCGCCAACGCCGCCAGCTTGTATTGCATGCCCTTGGGCAGGCGACGCAGTCGCTCCACGTACTCGCCCGCGATCGCGTCGAGCCCGAAGTAAGTCGACCCCGCAACCATCCGAGTCTCACCCCAGGGGCAGGTGACCTGAAGAAGATCGACCACGCGCGTCGACCCGATGAGCGTGTCGGCCACCGCTTGCGGCTCAGTGGGCAGCCCCAGCATGCGGGCGAAATCGTTTCCGCGACCCGCCGGCACCAAACCCATAACGCCTCCGGCTGCCGCGACGACACCCGCAAGCGACGCCAACATTCCGTCCCCCCCGACCGAGACCACGACGTGGCCGGCCGCGGTCGCTTCGGCGACCAGAGGCGCCACGTCCTCGGCAGACTGCGTTGCTTCGATCCGCACGCCGTGTCCTTGTCCGCGCAGCAACTTCGCGACTGCATCAGCCGCCGCCGGTGCCGCGCCCCCGCCGGAGATCGGGTTAACGACAAACAGGAACTCGGTCACGGAATCAATACTCCGGGGTTGAGGATGCCAGCCGGATCGACCGTCGTCTTGAGTCCACGCAGCATGGCGACGCCGACCGGGCCGATCTCCTGGGCGAACCACGGCTTGTGGTCTGTTCCGATGGCGTGATGATGGGTGATCGTGGCGCCGGTGGCGATCATCGCGTCGCTGGCTGCCCGCTTCGCCGCCCACCATTGGTTGATCGGGTCCGGCCCCGCCTTCGCCGCCACGGTGAAGTACAGCGAGCACCCCGATTCATACACGTGTGAGATGTGGCAGAGGACGACCGTTCCGGCGCCGAGCGACTCCTCCAGCGCCGTTTTGACCGCCGTGTAGAGCGCGTCGCGGTTCGACCAGAACGTTGCAGTCTCCAAGGTCTCGACCAGGACACCGGCATCAAGCATGGAGTCGCGCTGGTAGGGAGCGGAGTATCGGCCGGCAGCCCAGTTCGCGCCCCGATCGCCTGGCAGTGCGGTTCCGCCGAGCTCCGTGAGTGCCGCCGTGATGTCCGCGCGCCGCAGCAGCGAGGACGCACTCTCGTAGCCGACGATCATGAGGCAGCCTTCCACGGCATCTTGGGGGCCACCCGCGTGGTTGGCGAGGTTGACCAGCGTCTCGGCCTCGTCGGAAAGACGGAGCACCGTGGGTCGCAGGTCCCGCTGGACCATTTCGCGGACCGCATTGGCGCCGTCGCTGAAGCTCGGGAACGCCCAGGCCTCGTAAACCGGATCCGCCAAACGAGGGTGAACCTTCACTGTCACCTCGGTGATCACCCCAAGCGCACCCTCGGAGCCGAGGAAGACCTGGCGCAGGTCCGGGCCTGCGGCGTTGGCCGGTGCCGAGCCGGGGGCGATGTCGCCGATCGGCGTCGCCACCCGCAACCCGACCACCATCTGGTCGAACCGGCCGTTCCCGCACGACGACTGCCCTGAGGAGCGGGTCGCCGCGAAACCGCCGATGGAGGCGAACTCGAAGCTCTGCGGGAAGTGGCCCAGGGTCAGCCCGTGTTCGCCGAGCAACGCCTCGGCCTGCGGCCCACGGACGCCCGGCTGGAACGTCGCCGTCAGAGACTCGCGGTCCACGTTCACCAACTGGTCCATGCGTACCAGGTCGAGGCTGACCACTCCGGCAAGTCCTTCTCGGTCGGCGACCAAGCCGCCGGTCACGGATGTCCCACCGCCGAAGGGGGTCACCGCCACACGATGTTTGGTCGCCCAGGCCAACAGCGCGACGACGTCCTCGTGCGAAGCCGGTCGCACGACGGCGTCCGGCGCGTCACTCAGGTCGCCCGCGCGGGCACGCAGCAGGTCTGGCGTCGACTTCCCCCGAGTCCGCACAGCACGGGTGCCGTCGTCGACGAGCACCGCGTCAGCGCCGATCACGTCACGCAATTCGTCGAGGAGTTCCGTACTCAGCCGGGACGTCGGAGGTGCTGCGGGTGTGGCCTGCACAGGCTCACCGACTCCAAAGACTCCTTCGACCAAGGCCCGGGCCTGATCGGACAGTGGGCCGGCCAAGGCCGGATCGCCCCACCGTTCGGGATGCATTTCGAGGACCATGCGTTACAGTGTTACATATGTTGGCAGTTCGTCACAAGGATTCCACCGAGACGCGCATCCTCGATGCGGCCCGCGATTCCATCATTGACATCGGCTGGAAGCGCACGACGCTCACCGAGGTGGCGCGACGCGCCGGGCTGTCGCGCATGACGGTCTACCGCCGCTATCCCGACGCGGTTGCGATCTATGCCGACCTCATGACGCGGGAGTGGGCCGATCAGGCGCCCACCGGCGTCGATGCCGCCGATACCACCGCCCATGGAATCGCCGTCCTCATGGCCGAGCGCCTGGACATCCTTCGCTCAGACCCGTTGTTCCAGCGCCTGCTGCAGCTCGACCCCGACATCCTGCTCCCCTACCTCACCGAACGCCGGGGCCGAACTCAACAGGCGGTCCTGACTCTGCTGGTCCCGCTGATCGAGCACGGCCAGAAGGTGGGAACGATCCGGTCGGGCTCGGCCGAGCTGCTCGCTCGGTCCATCCTGCTCGCCGCCCAAGGCTTCCTCGTCTCGGCGCAGACCATGACGGACGCCGCGGTCCAGCCCGACGACCTGCACGCCGAGCTGATCGCCCTGGTCGAGAGGTATCTGCGGCCATGACGACCGACTCCGCACGCATCCACGCCGGGCTTGGCGGGATCGCCACGAGCGTCGACGTCCTCGTGGTGGGCCTCGGCATCACCGGGGCCGGGGTGGCGCTCGACGCCGCCGCTCGTGGCCTGTCGGTCCTGGCCGTCGACGCGCACGACGTTGCGTTCGGCACCTCCCGCTGGTCGAGCAAGCTGGTTCACGGCGGGTTGCGCTACTTGGCCACCGGCCAGCTGGGGATCGCCTACGAAAGCGCGAAGGAGCGCGCGATCCTCATCGACACCACGGCACCGCACCTGGTCCGCCCCCTCGGCTCGCTGATCCCGCTCACCGAGGACATCAGCACCCGGAACGCCCTGCTCTCCTCGCTCGGCATCCGTGCCGGCGACGCGCTGCGCATTGCCGCACGCACCCCCCGACGCACACTGCCGCCGCCGCGCCGGATCTCGGCTGCCGAAGCGCGACGACTGGCTCCCGGCATCAAGGCCGACGGTCTGCGCGGCGCCCTGCTCTATTGGGACGGCCAAGCTGAGGACGACGCCCGACTCGTCACCTGCATCGCGCGGACCGCCGCCGCACACGGCGCGGTCGTACGTACGCGTGCGCGCGTCCTGAGCGCCACCGGCACGTCAGCGGTGCTGCGGGACGAGGTAACCGGTGGCGAAGTCGAAATCGCGGCTCGCGCCGTGATCAACGCCACCGGCGTTTGGGCGGACACGCTCGCCGAAGACATCCGCCTGCGACCCAGCCGAGGGACGCATCTGGTCCTGCGTGCCGATCGCCTGGGGCGGCCGCGGACCACCGTCAATGTCCCAGTCCCCGGATCCGGCAGTCGCTGGGTGTTCGCCATTCCACAGTCCGACGGGACGGTGTTCGTCGGCCTGACCGACGAACCGGCGGCCGACGTTCCGGACGTGCCCCAACCAAGCGAAGAAGAGGTCGACTTTCTGCTCACGGTTATGAGCCGCGGACTCGAAATGCCCCTCACCCGTGCCGACATCGTCGGCACGTTTGCCGGGCTGCGCCCTCTGCTGGACGCCCATGGATCCACCGAGGACCTGTCCCGCAAGCACGCAGTGCACACCTCCCCCAGCGGCGTCATCACGATTGTCGGCGGGAAACTGACCACCTACCGACGCATGGCCGAGGACGCTGTCGATGCCACTGGACTGACCGATAAGCCCAGCCCCACCGCCCACCTGCCGCTCCTGGGCGCCGCGAATCGATCGGTACTTGCCGCGGTGCAGGCCCCCGAGCGACTCGTCCGGCGATTCGGCACCGAAGCGCCAGCGGTCCTGGCGAGTGCGGTCACGACGTCAGGCCTGACCGAAGACGAGCTCGTGGCACCGGGCCCACGCGGGGTCACGCTCGCCGAGCTCATCTTCGGCGTGACCCACGAAGGAGCCGCCGACGTCGAAGACCTGTTGGACCGCAGGACCCGAATCGGTCTGATTCCTGCCGACCGCGAGGCAGCGATCCCATGGGCTCACCGCGCCCTCACGCTCACTCGGAGCTGAATAGATCTTCCGGAATTGTTACTCCCGCGTAATAATCGCCCATGGCCCGAATACTCCCGCTGCTTGCGCTTGCCTTCGCGACTCTCGTTGCGACCCCCGCCGGCGCTGCCACCCATCCG
>DATFFJ010000132.1:0-6808 GCA_035250065.1 Aeromicrobium sp.
ACGAAAGAGGCACCGGCGGTCACGCCCAAGACCTCGACAGCTCCGGCCGTCCCCAAGCCGTCGGTCCCGTTGGCGCCCCTTCCCGGGACGGAAGGCGACGGCGACGGCCTGGGTGGGGTCGTCGGAAAGATCCGCGATCTCCTTGGCGGAGGTGGATGATGACACGCGAGATCAGGATCCGACTCATCGCCTTTGCCGTTATCAGTGCACTTGGCCTGACGTACGTGGGTGGCAACTACCTCGGCATCGTCGACCGCCTCCTCGGCCGTGGCTACAAGGTCGACGTGATTCTCCCCGCCTCCGGCGGCATCTACGAAGGTGCGGAGGTCACTTACCGAGGCGTCAAGATCGGCAAGGTCGACAAGATGACAGTCGACCGCGACGGGCTGCGTGTCCGCGTCGCGCTCCAGGAGGAAGCCCGGGTCCCGGCGTCGTCCAAGGTTCGGGTCGACAACCTGAGCGCCGTCGGCGAGCAGTTCATCTCGTTCGAGCCGACGTCCAGCGCCGGCCCCATGTTGCAGGACGGCTCGACGATCCGCGGGGATGCCGAGAGCCTGCCGGTGGGCGAGGACGAACTGCTGCGCAATCTGAGTGCCTTCGTGTCCGACCTCGACAGTGACGACGTCAACATGGTCATCAAGGAGCTGGGGACGATGTTCCAGGACAACGCGACACCGTTGCGGTCCATGGTCGACAGCGCGCAAGCTTTCATCGCCGAGGCTCAAGCCAACCAGACCGAGACCATCGCCCTGCTGCGTGACGCCGAAACGGTGCTGGAAACCCAGACCGACCGATCCGACGACATTCGCTCGGCCCTGGACGATCTCGCGAAGTTCACCGAGACACTGGCCGACGCGGACGACGACATCGAGACGGTCCTGGAGGACGCAGATCCAGCTGTGCAGGAGGTCGAGCTGCTGGTACGCACGCTGCGGGCGAGTCTGCCGGCCTTCTTCACCCACCTGATCCGCGTCAACGACGTCATGGATGCCCGTCTCCCGGCTCTAGAGCAGCTGCTCGTCACGTTCCCGCGGTTGATTGCGGCCGGACCGTCCGCCCTCGTCACCGACTCGAGCGGGCAGAAATTCGGGCGAGTCAACCTGAACCTGAACTTCGATCCGCCGGCGTGTACAGACGGGTACATGCCGCCCAAGTGGTGGAAGAGCACTCTGGACGAGGACTTCGACTACGAGTTCCGCCATAATGACCCCGACTTTCCCGATGACCACCTCCGCTATTACGACGGCTTCTACCCTGCGCAGTGCAAGTCGGGCCCGCCGATCAACATGCGTGGCATGAACTACGCGCCGGAGCCGACGGACTGGAAGAGCAGCCTGACCGGGGGAACGCCGTGACCCGAGCCCTCAATGTTGTCCTGGGGCTGATCGTGGTGGTGCTCGTCGTGTGGCTGGGCGCGTTTGCGGTCCGCGGAAGCCTCGCCGCGCCGGGCCTGACGCCGGCAGAGGAGCTGTCGGAGGATCTCAGCGACATCCGACAAGGGGCCCGCGCTGAAGCTGTGGCGTTCCTGACCCTCGACTATCGGCGCATGGACGAGGTGACCGCTCGCGTTCTGGCCGGTGCCACCGGCCCGTTCAAGAAGCAGTACGCGTCGTCGGTGAAGACGCTGCAGCAGGCCGCGGTCAGCCAGGACTCGTTGGCGAAGGGCTATGTCAAGGAGATCGGGGTAGGGACCTTTGACCGTGATTCGGCGACCGTCTTCGTCTCGGCAGGCAGCAAGGTGAAGAACAAGGGCACCAAGGGCAAGGTCGAGGACCGGACCTGGCGGATCAGGTTCAACATGACCAAGGTCGACGATCGCTGGCTCGTCTCCCAGCTGGAGTTCGTGGGCTGATCATGGCGAAACTCAAGCGCGACGAGCGACTCTGCCCCTTCTGTGCCGAGACCATCAAGGCCGCAGCCATCCGCTGTCGGTACTGCCAGGCCGATCTGCCGCCGGTGGAGCCCGAGCCGAAGGTGGAGGCTGGGCCCAGCGAGCCAGATGAGCCCGTCGAAGCGGACGTGCTTTCGAGGCCGGCTGCCCCGGCTGGGGATACCTCCCGCTTGCACGGGACTCAACCAGCGACTGACGAGGAGTCACCGGCGCCGCCGCCACCACCGCCACCAGCGACGACGACCGACGAGTCTGTGCCGCCGCTGGCGTCACGTCGGCTGACGGCCGTCCTCGCGGCTTTGGCGATCCTGGCCGCCGCCGGCGTCGGTGCCGCGTGGTGGCAGGCGGAGCACAGCTCGGCCATCTCGGCGCCGGATGGCACCCTCGTCGGCGACGCGCCGCGGTCGGAGGCGATCGTCGCGGGCGCCGATCTCACCCAACGCGCGTTGTCGTACGACTATCGAAATCTCGCCAATGACATGGAGGTCGCCGAAGCGCGCATGACGCCCTCCTTCCGCAAGGAGTACAAGGCCACCATGGCCGCAGTGCGGGCGAACACCCTCAAGAACAAGATCGTGCTGCAGGCCGACGTGGTGTCGTCATCGATCATCATGGCGACCGAGCGCAAGGCCCAGCTGCTGGTGTTCATCAACCAGACGACGAGCGCGCAGGCGACGAAGGCCCAGCAGCTCGACCGCAACAGCCTCATCATCACGCTCGTGCGCGGCAAGGGCGACTGGATGCTTTCCGATCTGACCGCCTTGGGCTGAGTTCTGGCGCGCCTGGTGCTAGCCTAGAACACGTTCTACTTTTGGGAGGATGCGCGATGGCGGCTGGGCGCCAGGCTGTGCAGTTGGACGCCGCGGAGATCGCGGAGTTCCTGGCATCGCACATGAAGGTCCAAATCGGCACGCTCGACGCCGAAGGCGGCCCGCACCTGACGACGCTGTACTACGTCCTCGACGACGAGGGCCGGATCGCGTTCTGGACGTATGGCGCCTCGCAGAAGATCGTCAATCTGCGACGGGATCCACGCATTGCCTGCCTGATCGAGGAAGGGAACGAGTACTTCGACCTGCGCGGCGTGAGCATCCGCGGCCAGGCACGTCTGGTGGAGGATTTCGAGGGCATCAAGGCAATCGGCCGGAAAGTTGTCACGGCGATGGCCGGCGGTGTCGACGTGGGCGCTGAGGGCGAGGCGATTGTGGAAGCGCAGGCCAGGAAGCGGGTCGGTGTCATTGTCGAGCCGGTCAAGGTGGCCAGCTGGGACCACAGCAAGCTGACCGCACTGCCCGGCCAGGCCAAGGGATAGGAGGAGCGGACATGACCAGGAAAGTGGTGGCGGACTGGGATCTCTGCGAGGCCAATGGCATCTGTGAGGCCATGGCTCCCGACGCATTCGAGATCGACGACGACGACAACCTGCAGATCCTGAACGACGTGGTGACTGACGAGAACGAGGATCGGATGCAGCGAGCTGTTGCCGGATGCCCCAAGTCCGCGCTGAGCATCGTCGAGGTGGACGAGTGAGCGAACTGGACGGCAAGGTCGCGATCGTCACGGGTGCGGGTGCTGGACTCGGCCGTGCCGAAGCGTTGGCGCTCGCCCGTGGCGGCGCCCGGATCGTCCTGAACGACTTGCCGGGAGCCGCGGACGCGGTCGCCGAGGAGATCCGCTCCCTGGGCGGCGAAGCCGCAGTGGCGCCCGGTGATGTGGCCGAGCGCTCCACGGCCGACCTCATGCTGTCGACCGCAGTCGACCAGTTCGGCGGCCTGGACATCGTCGTCAACAACGCCGGCATCACCCGCGACAAGATGCTCTTCAACATGACCGACGAGGAGTTCGACCTCGTCGTCCGTGTCCACCTGCGTGGGCATTTCCTGCTCACCCGCAACGCCTCGGCGTACTGGCGCGACAAGGCGAAGGAGGACGGTGCTCCGGTGGATGCGGCCGTGGTCAACACCGCCTCCGAGGCCTTCCTCGTCGGGCCACCCGGCCAGCCGAACTACGCCGCGGCCAAAGCTGGAATCGCAGCTCTGACGATGTCGACCGCCCGGGCCATGGGTCGCTCCGGCGTGCGGGCCAACGCCATCTGCCCGCGAGCCAGGACGGCGATGACGGCTGACGTCTTCGGCGAGGACGAGTCGGGCGCCGCGATCGATCCGTACAGCCCCGACCACGTCGCGCCGCTCGTCGCCTACCTCGCGTCGCCGGCAGCCTCCTCGATCACCGGTCAGGTGTTCGTGGTGTACGGCGGCATGATCGCCGTGCTCGCGCCGCCGACCGTCGCGGAGCGATTTGACGCGGCCAACGGCGGCACCTGGGACCAGGCGTCGCTCGTGGAGTCGGTCGGCGGCTGGTTCGCCGACCGGGATCCGGCCGCCGGATTCAGCGCCGACTCCGTCATGCAGTTGAAGGTTTGAGAGGGACACGACCATGGGCAGATTGGCCGGCAAGCACGCCATCGTCACCGGCGGCGCGCAGGGGCAGGGCGCCGCGATAGCTCGCGCCTTCGTGCGCGAGGGTGCGACGGTCGTCATCGCTGACATCGCTGCGGAGCCGGGCGAGGCGCTGGCCACGGAACTGGGTGACGCTGCGGTGTTCCAGCACCACGACGTCACCAGCGAAGAGTCATGGTCGACCGTCGTCAAGGTCGCGAACGAGACGTTTGGCCCGGTCAACGTGCTCGTGAACAACGCCGGCATCCTGCGGTTCGGCGAACTGACGACGCAGCCGGTCGAGGAGTACGAGCTGATCTGGCGGGTCAACACCTTCGGCGGTTTCCTCGGAACGCGCGCGGTGGCTCCCGTGATGGCGGAGAACGGCGGCGGCTCGATCGTCAACGCGTCATCGATCGAAGGCCTGGGTGGCATGGCGATGCTCAGCGCCTACACGTCGTCGAAGTTCGCCGTCCGGGGATTCACCAAGGCGGCGGCCCTGGAGCTGGGGCCCAAGGGCATCCGGGTGAACTCGGTCCACCCGGGCATGATCGACACCGGAATGACGCGCGACCTCGGCGTCGACGACGAGGCCATGAAGTTCGGTGCGAAAAGAGTGGCCCTCAAGCGGGTTGGTTATCCCGAGGACATCGCCCCGTTGTACGTCTACCTGGCCAGCGACGAGTCAAGCTTCGTCACCGGCGCCGAGTTCGCGATCGACGGGGGCGCCACCGCGACCCACGCCTTCGGCGGATGAAGCCGGGTCAGTCCCTGAGCAGAAGGCGGACGGCGACGTCGATGGACTTCTCGACTTCGGCGGCACCGCTGCGACCGTTGGCCCACGACACGAGCGACGACATCCAGACGTCGGCGATCACGCGAATGATGGCGGCCTCTTCTTCGGTGGCTTCGCCGTGATCCGGGGTGCCGGCGATCGCGCGGGCGATCATGCGGGTGAGCCGACTGCCGACCTCTTCGATCTCGCCGAGCACGGATGCGTCGGCGAACATGAAGGCGCGCACCATGGCTTCGGTGAGTTGCGGCTGCTTCTGCAGCGAGACGGTGGTTCCGCCGAGGATCTTCATGACCCGCTCGTGAGCGGTGTCGCCGACGATGGCCCGGCGCTCCGTGATGGCCTCCGCCTGCTCGAACTGGCTGGCCAGGGCCGACACGAGCAGATGCACCTTGGACGGGAAGTAGCGGTAGAGCGTGCCCAGCGCCACGCCGGCGTCATCGGCCACGTCGCGCATCTGCACAGCGTCATAACCGCCGTCGGCTGCCAGACGCACGGCGGCGTCGATGATGCGGCGTCGTCGTTGCTGCTGCGCCGGGCTGGTGCTCACAGGAGGCCTCCAAGTTGTAACAGGTTCTATTATTTGGGTTCGACGCTGAACTTCAAGGTCTGCGACGAAAGGAGTTCGCGTGTCGATCGCCGTCACTGATGACCATCGGTCCTTGTCAGACGCCCTCCGCGACTGGGCTGCGAGCATCGACGGGCCCGAGCGTATCCGGCAGGCTGAGAGCCGCGGGGAGCGCGCCGACGTCTGGACCGATGTCGTCGGTCACGGCGTGCCGACCATCGCCGTACCCGCCGAATTGGGCGGTGGCGGAGGCGGCATCCTCGATGTCGCCGTGGCGGTGGAGGCGTGCGCATATGGCATGGTGCCGGGCCCGATTCTCGGCACGGTTCTCGCCGCCACGGTCCTGGGAACGGCCGGGGACTCACCGGCCTTGAAGGCGATCATCGACGGCGCCCCTGCAGGTGTGGCACTCGAACCCTTGGCGTCCTCCGATGGCCGGCTCACCGGAGCGGCGGTGGTACCGGGAATCGCGTTGGACTGGATCGTCGTCGGCGACGGGACTGAATGGTTCGTCGTGGCGGCTGATCAGGTCACGCTCGAGCCGGTCGACGGTTTCGACCTGACCCGCGGCGCGTCGCGCATGACCATCGACGTGGCCACCACGGATCTCCATCCGCTGCCCGGAGTGACGGCCGGTGCTGTTCGACGGGCGGCGGTTGCTCTGGCGGCGGCCGAAGCGTCGGGAGTCGCGGGCTGGTGCTTGGCGACGGCCGTCGAGTACGCGAAGGTGCGCGAACAGTTCGGCCAGCCCATCGGCCGCTTCCAGGCGGTCAAGCACCTGTGTGCGTCGATGCTGGAGGACGTCGAGGCCATCTCGGCGGCGGCGTGGGACGCGGCATCGATCGCGTCGGAAGACGGCCAAGGGGACTACGCAGCCGATGTGGCGGCAACCGTGGCCCTGGACGGCGCCGTGCGTGTCGCGCAGAACTGCATCCAGGTGCTCGGCGGCATCGGTTTCACCTTCGAGCACAGTGCGCATCTGTATCTGCGGCGAGCTGTTGCCTTGCGGTCGTGGTTGGGGGGCAGCGATCGCTCCGCGCTTTCGCTGGCGCATCGTGCGGTTGCCGGTGAACGACGGGCGTTGGCCATCGACCTTGGCGGGGAGGACGCCGACATCC
>DATFFJ010000133.1:0-9439 GCA_035250065.1 Aeromicrobium sp.
TGATCATGCCAACCGTCCCGGCGAAGCCGCCCACGTCGGTGATATCCGCTCGCGCCACGCGGTGGGCGACCGCCGCGGTCAGCGCCACGATCACGAGGGTGGCGCCGAGCGGCACCACGCCGATCCTCGCCTCACCGAGCACGATCCCCGATCCGTGCGCGATCAGCCACAGGCGCGCAGGGATCCGCAGATCAGAGCCCCCGGACAAGAGCATCGCCAAGGCCGCGGCGCCCCAGCCGACGCCCAGGACGCCCGCCGCCGTGCGCAGGGCCGGCTTGAGGAAGCCGCCCCAAACGGGAGAGCGTGGAGCGTCGGGCACCCACCCATCCTCCCCTGTAAAGTTGCGACGTTGCCGCGAGGCACGCCGCCCAGGGCCGGTCAACCCTGGGGGTCTCCCCAGCACGCCGTGCCTGGGGAAAGGCACAGGGTCGAGGGGAGGCCGAGTGACGCGAGTCGACGAGTTCGATCACTTCTACTCGTCCACTTCCGGAACCACCCTGAGGGCCACCTATGCCGTCTGCGGCGACCGGAACGTGGCGGTTGAGGCCACGGTCGACGCCTACCGGCATGCCTGGCGGGACTGGAACAAGATCCGGCATCATGCGCCCGATGCATGGGTCCGCACCGAGGCGTGGCGTCTCACCGCACTCAGCCGTTCGACCCACCCCCTGCGCCAACGGCACGAGGAGGACTCGGACCGCGAGTTGCTCTCTGCCCTCGCTCGGCTCCGCGTTGACGACCGCCGGCTCATTGCCCTGCTGACGCTCGGGGCGGTGGACCTGGAGGAGGCCTGCCGCGAGGTCGGTGTCCCTGCCCAGCAGGGCGCCGAGTCGGTCACAACCGCACTCGTCGGCCTCGAATCCGCTCTGGGCCAACCGCTCGACCAGCTCGAAGAGCGGATGCACCAACTCAGTCGAGTCACGCGCACCCTGATCCTCCCGGCTGCCGGTGTCGTGCGCCACCGAGCGCAGCTCGGCCGCCGCCGCAACACCGTCGCCCTCATCACGGCCGCCGTGCTGCTCGCTCTTGGCGGCGGCTTCATCTCCGCGGCCGAATCGAGCGATGAGGACCGCCACCGCATCGGCGACAAGATGGTCGATCCGGTTCTGCTGGCGCAGAAGATGGGGCCCGATGACCTGCTGCGCTCATCCCAGGTCGCCCGCTTGGATCACGACGCGAAGTGGCGCGTACTGGGCACCAACGACGACCTCGGTGAGCAGACTCCCTACGCAACCTGCCCGCCGCGCCGGTTTGCCGACCCTGACGCCGTCCGGGGTCTTGTCCGCACCTTCCAGGCAGGCAGCTCCGAGGAACGCATCGCCCAGGCGGTGGAGGTGTCGCGCAACTCAGACGACGCGATGACCAGCTTCCGCCGGCAAGAGCAGTGGTATGCGGACTGCCGCCTGCCCGGTATCCAGCTGATCGGCGCCTGGACGGTGCGCCGCGCCGATCCCGACTTCCGCGTTCTGCGACTGGCATCACACCAGGACCCGGAGCAGACCGTCACCGTCGGCATCGGGGTGACGGGCAACGTCGTCACGACACTCGTGCACCGTTCCGAAGGCGACAACTCCCCCGACCCCTGGGCGTTCGCGTCCGTGCTCAACGACGCGGTGAGCAAGGTCTGCGAATTCGGCGGGCGACGATGCGAACGCGGCCTCGTGCTGCGGCGCACCTCGCCCCCGGCGACGGTCCGGAGCCCACATTTCATCGCCGTCGCAGACCTGCCTCCGGTCGGCGACGCCACCGGAGTATGGACCGGCGTGGCCGCCGACCCGAAACGTCACCGCGATGCCGCCGTCTGCGACAACGCCAACTTCACCGGCTCACATCCGGCGTCACGCGCGTACGTCCAGTCCGAGATCGCCGACATTCCCAAGGAGTTCGGCGTCACCGAGACGATCGGCCGGTTCAGCAACGAGGACGACGCCGACGAGTTCATCGACAGCGTCGAGGAGAATCTCTTCGATTGTCCGGACGAGAACCTCGCGGCCCAGGTCGACCAGGCCTACCCGATCGACGAAGGGCCGCTGGATGGGACCAGCTGGCGGGTCCGGCTGGATCTTCCCGGGGGTGGCGAGGCCCAGTACCGGACGGCGGCCGTCCGCAACGGCCTCACCGTCGCACAGGTAACCGCGACTCCGGCCGGAAAATACGAGATCAGCCGCAAGGACTTCCAGCGGCTTGTCGAACGCGCCGGCGAGCGGCTCGCGTACTACGACAACTGACCAACCCCGCGTGATCCGCGCGGGTCCGCGGGGCTTGTCAGGGACCGGCGTCAGCCGTTCTTGAGAATCTCCCGCATCAGCGACGCCGTCTCAGAGGGCGTCTTGCCGACCTTCACACCCGCGGCCTCGAGCGCTTCCTTCTTGGCCTGCGCGGTGCCCGACGAGCCGGAGACGATCGCGCCAGCGTGGCCCATCGTCTTGCCCTCAGGCGCGGTGAACCCCGCGACGTAGCCGACGACCGGCTTGGTGATGTTGTCCTTGATGTAGGCGGCCGCGCGCTCCTCGGCGTCACCGCCGATCTCGCCGATCATGACGATGGCCTCGGTCTCCGGGTCATCTTCGAAGGCCTGCAGCGCATCGATGTGCGTGGTTCCGATGATCGGGTCGCCGCCAATGCCGATGGCCGTGGTGAAGCCGAAATCACGCAGCTCGTACATCATCTGGTACGTCAGGGTGCCCGACTTCGACACCAGTCCGATCGGGCCCTTGCCGGCGATCGTGTGCGGCGTGATGCCGGCCAGCGACTCCTCCGGCGAGATGATGCCGGGACAGTTCGGGCCGATCATCCGGGTGGACTTGCCCTGCAGATACGACCAGACCTCAGCCGAGTCCTGCACCGGAACGCCCTCGGTGATCACGACGATCAGCGGGATCTCCGCGTCGATGGCCTCGATGCAGGCGTCCTTGGTGAAGGCCGGCGGCACGAAGAGCACCGACACGTTGGCGCCGGTCTCGGCCATGGCCTCCTTCACCGTGCCGTACACCGGGAGCTCCTTGCCGTTGAGCTCCACGGTCGTCCCGGCCTTGCGGGCATTGACGCCACCGACGATGTTGGAGCCGGCCTGGAGCATCAGAGTGGTGTGCTTGGCGCCCATGCCACCGGTCATGCCCTGGACGATGATCTTCGAGTCCTTGTTCAGGTAAATCGACATGTTTCAGATCTCCCTCAGGCGTTCGCCAGCTCGGCGGCCTTGTCAGCCGCTCCGTCCATCGTCTCGACCATCGTCACGAGCGGATGGTTGGCCTCGGCCAGGATCCGACGGCCCTCCTCGACGTTGTTGCCATCGAGCCGCACGACGATGGGCTTGGTCGCCTCGTCACCGAGGATCTTCAGCGCTCCGACGATGCCGTTGGCGACCTCATCACAGGCGGTGATGCCGCCGAAGACGTTCACAAAGACGCTCTTCACCTGGGGGTCGTGCAGGATCACGTCCAGTCCATCGGCCATGACCTGCGCGTTCGCGCCACCGCCGATGTCGAGGAAGTTGGCCGGCTTCACGCCACCGTGGTCCTCGCCGGCGTAGGCGACGACGTCCAACGTCGACATCACGAGGCCGGCGCCGTTGCCGATGATGCCGACTTGCCCATCGAGCTTGACGTAGTTGAGGCCCTTGTCCTTGGCCTTCGACTCGAGCGGGTCGGCTTCCTCACGGATCTCGAACGCCTCATGATCCTGGTGCCGGACCTCCGAGGCGTTGTCGTCAAGCGAGACCTTGCCGTCCAGCGCCTCGAGCTTGTCGCCGGCGAGGCGGGCCAGCGGGTTGACCTCGACGAGCGTGGCGTCCTCGGCGTCGAAGACTTCGTAGAGCTTCTGGATCATCTCGACGGCCTGCTCGAAGACCGGCTCGGGGAACTTTGCCTCAGTCGCGATCGCGCGGGCCTTGGACTCATCGACGCCGACGCCTGGATCGATCGCGATCTTCTTCACGGCGTCGGGGTTGGTCTTGGCGACCTCTTCGATCTCGACCCCGCCTTCGACGCTGGCGATGCACAGGTACTGGCGGTTCGCCCGATCGAGCAGGAAGGAGAAGTAGTACTCCTCCTCCGGAGGCGTGGCAGGTGTGATGAGGACCCGGTTGACCGTGAGCCCCTTGATTTCCATGCCGAGAATGTTCGAGGCGTGCTCAAAGGCCTCGTCCGGCGTCTTCGCCAGCTTGACGCCACCGGCTTTGCCGCGTCCGCCGGCCTTGACCTGCGCCTTGACGACGGTGACTCCGCCGAACTCCTCTGCGGCGGCCTTCGCCTCCTCGGCGGTCGTGACGACCGTGCCGAGCGTCGTGGCCACGCCGTGCTTGGCGAACAGTTCCTTCGCCTGGTACTCCATCAAATCCACGGGGGACGTCCAATCCATGAGTCTTGTGGGCAAACCGACTGTAGTGGGTTCCGACCTTCTTGGTTCAGGCGGTCCTCTATCGTTATCGGGTTGTCTGTCGAAGTCGAGGGGAATGTCCGCGTGGAAGCGCCTGCACACAGGCGGCGGTTGGACGTGCGCCAACCGCAGCGTTCTGGCGGGCGTCGTGCTGCCCCGCGCAAGCGCCGTAGACGGCTTCACGTCACACCGGCCATGGTCGGGACTTTCGTACTCGTCGTCGCCGGAATCGGGGCCGCCACGGCGTCGTCGCACAGCGATGAGTCGGCGCTGGAAGCCTCGAAGTACCAGACGATCTCGGCCAATTACACCGGCAGCGACATCGACTCCGGCGCAAGCATCAACGTCCAGCGCGACTTCGACCGGCGCATCCTCGAGCGGCAGGCCAAACAGCAGGTCGAGCAGCGCGAGGCGGCGTTGCAGACGCTCCGCGACAAGGTCCAGGAAAACGCCGAGCAACTCAGCCGCAACCAGTGGGTCGTCCCGGTCGCCGGCTACCGCCTGACCGCGCGCTACGGCCAAGGCGGCGGCCTGTGGTCCCGCGGTTTCCACACTGGTCTCGACTTCGCCGGCCCGTCCGGTTCGACCATCGTCTCGGTCGCCCGCGGGATCGTGAAGTCCGTGGGCTATCAGGGCGGCTACGGCAACCGGACCGTCATCACCTTGGGGGACGGAACCGACGTCTGGTACTGCCACCAGAGCCGGATCGCCGTGTCGGCCGGCGAGCAGGTCGACCCGGGCCAGATCATCGGCTTCACCGGGTCCACCGGCAACGTCACCGGGCCGCACCTGCACCTCGAGATTCACCCGGGAGGCGGCGCAGCCGTCGACCCCGAGCCTGTCCTCGCGCAGCACAGCGTCCGCCCGTAAGCGCCGCCATGTCCGACCTCGCCCCCACAGAATTCGCCCCCACAGAATTCGCACTGTTCCGCGCCGACGGAGACGTCCTCATTCCCCAAGGCGTGGCCCGCAGTCTGTGGAAGCACGACCAGATGCACGGCGTGGCCACCAGCGGCGCACTCGCGCGTGCCGCCGAGCAGGCTGTCATCGCCGCTGGCCGCACCGACCTGCGTCCGGCCCGGTTCACCGTCGACCTGTTCCGCGCGCCGAGCATGGATCCGTGCCACCTGACCACCATCGTGGTCCGCGAAGGCAGCCGGATCATGCTGGTCGAGACCACGTTGTACCAGGAGAATGAGGCCCGCGCTCGCGCGATCGCCCTGTTCCTGCGCGGGTCGGAGAATCCGGACGGGCAGGTGTGGAGGTCAGACGACATCCCACAGCCGCCGTCACTCGACATTGCGCCGGAGACGGATCAACCCCGCGTCCCGTTCTTCTTCAGCGATCGGATCGGTTGGTCACAGAACTTCGCCGAGCACCAGAACAGCGACCGCAAGGCGACCTGGCAGTCGCCGATCCCCGTCGTCGCCGGGGAGAAGACGAGCCCGTTTCAGGGCTTGGCCGGCATGGCTGATTCGACGTCGATGGTCTGCAACTGGGGCGATCAGGGCGTGCAGTACATCAACACCGACGTCAACCTGTCGATCTCCCGCCTCCCAGTCAGCCACGAAGTCGGACTCGCGGCACTGACGTGGAATGCCCATGACGGCATCGCCATCGGCTCAGCCATCGTGTTCGACCGGGAGGGGCCGTTCGGCACGAGCATGGTGACGTCCCTGGCCAACGCCCGCCGTTCGGTCGACTTCACCAAATTCGACTTCGGTGATGCGGACGATCAGAGCTTCTCGACCGGGGCGTAACGCAGCAGCAGCCGCTTGACGCCGGCCGACCCGAAATCAACACTCGCCACCGCACTGTCGCCGATGCCTTCGAGTGCGACCACGGTGCCGAGCCCAAAGCTGTCATGGCTGACCCGGTCGCCCGGCTCCAGCGAGATGGCGGCCTTCTGCGCGCGCCTGGCGACAGTGCTCGAATTGAAGGCGGTGCCGGACCGGAAACCGGGCTGGGCCGTTGCCTGCCGCCGAGTCCACTGGGTGGGCGCGGCCGCTTCACGTCGCCAGGTGATGAGTCCGGCCGGGATCTCCTCGAGGAAGCGCGACGCCGGGTTGTACGACGGCGCGCCCCACGCCGACCGGGTGGTGGCGCGGCTGACGTACAGCCGTTCGCGAGCTCGGGTGAGCCCGACGTAGGCGAGCCGGCGCTCCTCGGCCAGTTCGTCCTTGTCGCCCAGGGAGCGCATGTGGGGGAATACGCCGTCCTCCAGGCCGGTGAGGAACACGACCGGAAACTCGAGCCCCTTGGCCGTGTGCAGGGTCATCAGCGTCACGACGCCATCGCCTTCGTCTGGCACGGAGTCTGCGTCGGCGACCAGGGCGACCTGTTCGAGGAAGGCGGCGAGCGAGCCGGGCGCCAGGGGCTCGTCCTCGTCGTCGGGCGCGGTCTCGATGGTGGCCGCCCCCAAGGTTGCAGCACTGGCAACGAATTCGTGGGCTACCGCCGCGAGCTCCGCAAGGTTCTCGATCCGGGACTCGTCCTGCGGATCGTTGCTGTCCTCGAGGATCTTGAGGTAGCCCGAGCGGGCAAGCGCTGCCTCGAGAACGACGTCGGCGGCCTCCCCCGACTCGGCCAGCGCGATGAGCCCGGTGAGCATCTCGACGAAGGCACGAATGGCATTGAGCGAGCGGGGTGCGAGGTCGTCCGCTTCGTCGGCCCGCTGCAATGCCTCCCAGAAACTGAGCTCGTGCCGCGTCGCCAGCCGCTCAACCGCGGCCTGCGCGCGATCGCCGATGCCACGCTTCGGCTCGTTGAGGATCCGGCGCAGTGAGACCGCATCGCGCGGGTTGATGAGCACCCGCAGGTAGGCCAAGGCGTCCTTGACCTCCTTGCGCTCGTAGAACCGGACGCCTCCGACCACCCGATAGGGCAGTCCGACCCGGATGAAGACTTCCTCAAACACGCGGCTCTGCGCATTGGTGCGGTAGAACACCGCGACGTCGGACGGCTTGGCCTCGCCGGCATCGGACAACCGGTCGACCTCATCGGCCACGAACTGGGCTTCGTCGCGCTCGTCATCGCCCACGTATCCGACGATCGGCTCGCCGTCGCCAGCGGCCGACCACAGGTTCTTCTCCGGGCGGCCGGTGTTGTTGGCAATGACGGCGTTGGCGGCACTCAGGATGGTCTGCGTCGACCGGTAGTTCTGCTCCAGCCGAACCGTGTCGGCGTTCGGGAAGTCCTGCTCGAACTCCAGGATGTTGCGGATGTTGGCGCCGCGGAACGCGTAGATGGACTGGTCGGAGTCGCCGACGACCATGAGGTCGGTGTCGTCATCGCAGAGTTCGCGGATGAGGACGTACTGCGCATGGTTGGTGTCCTGGTATTCGTCGACGAGGACGTGCCGGAATCGCCGTTGGTACGCCTCTTGGACGTCGGGGAACGCCTGCAGCAGGTGCACCGTGGTCATGATGAGGTCGTCGAAGTCCATGGCGTTGGCGGCCTTGAGCCGACGCTGGTAATGGCTGTACGCCTCGGCGTACAGCTCCTCGGTGGGGTTATTGGCGCGGGACGCGGCGGCCTCGTGATCGACGAGTTCGTTTTTCAGGTTCGACACCCAGTTCAGCACCGCTCGCGGGTTGACCCTCTTGGGGTCGAGGTCCATGTCGCGGCACACCAGCGTCATGAGCCGACGTGAATCGGCCGCGTCATAGACGGTGAAGGAGGACGTGTAGCCGAAGCGGGTGGCCTCGCGGCGCAGGATGCGCACGCAGGCGGAGTGGAACGTGCTCACCCACATCATGCGGGCCGCTCCCCCGACGAGGTCGGCCACGCGCTCTCGCATCTCGGCGGCGGCCTTGTTCGTGAACGTGATGGCCAGGATCGAGCCCGGATGGGCACCCCGGGCGGCGATCAACCACGCGATCCGGCGCGTGAGGACGCGGGTCTTGCCAGACCCCGCGCCGGCGACGACGAGCACCTGCCCGGGCGCGTGCCCCACCGCTTCGGCTTGGGCGTCGTTGAGCCCTTCGAGCAGCGTCTCCGAGCGTGGGCGTCGTCGTTCCTTCGAGGCGGCGGACGTGTCGGAAACGGTGCCGTTGAGAGCGAAATCGAAGGGCAGCGTCATCGTCCTCCCAGCCTATGCGGCTGCTCTGACGACCCGGCGTCCCGGCCACCCAGCTTTTGCCGGATCACGTTCTACTCTCGGTCCCACGCCAGTACGCTTTTCAACGTGTCGGGCGCCGACTTGGCCAATAGCGAACTCCTCTTGTGGAGTCTCATCGACGAGCGCGCAAGACCCGGCGCCGACATCGACGCGGTCGACGCGCAGATTTGGGCGACCTTCGGTGAACACTGGACCGTCATGTCAACCGACCTGTCTGGTTTCTCGCGCCACGTCAGTGAGTTCGGGATCATGCATTTCCTGCAGGTGATCCACGAGTTTAAGCGCGTGGTGCGGCCGATCATCGCGGCATACGAGGGCATCCTGGTCAAGGCCGAGGCGGACAGTCTGCTCCTGTTGTTCAAGACCCCTGATCAAGCAGCGGCCTGTGCAGCAGCGATGCAGCATGCCTGCCACGAAGCGAGTTCCGGTCGCCCGGCCCACGAACACATCGTCTTGTGCGTCGGGCTCGGGCACGGGCCCGTCCTGCGCGTCGGCGACTCCGACGTATTCGGTGCCGAGGTCAACGGCGCGTGCAAACTCGGCGAGGACACAGCCGGCGCCCATGAGATTCTCGTCACGACCGCGTTTCGCGATGCCTACACAGGCGAAGCAGACTTCGAGCCAATTCACCACACCATCGCCGGTGTGGCACCGGCCTACCGGCTCCGGTACGAGGCAACTCGAAGCGGCGCGACGATGGTCTCGTCAAACCTTGAGTGACCCCACCTGGGCCTGGTCCGGACCGAAGTGCCGGAAGAGGGTCCGGGCGGCAACCCGGTCGCCCCAGCGCAGCAGCGCCTTGCGACCCCACGGCGTCACGCCGATGACGCGGTAGCGCAGGGTGTTGAGGCCAAGGACGTACGCGGGCGCCCACGGCGGCCGGAGCGGAAGATCCAGTTCCCTCATGCTGCTGGGTCCGAGGAGCGCGGTCAGCATGCTCAG
>DATFFJ010000134.1:0-8963 GCA_035250065.1 Aeromicrobium sp.
CGTCAAGCCCGCGCTGTTCAGCGCAAACTCCGAGGGCGCCTGCGAGACGTGTAACGGCGCCGGCGTCGTCGTCACCGAGCTCGGGTTCATGGACACGGTCGAGACGCCATGTGAGGCATGCGAGGGGAGGCGATTCCAGGCTTCCGTTCTGGAGTTGCGCTTCGGCGGCTTGAATATCGCCGAGGTCATGGACTTGTCCGTGGCCGAGGCGCTCACGTTCTTCTCCGACGGAGAGGCGAAGACGCCGGCTGCGGCAACGATCTTGGGTCGGATGGCGGAGGTGGGGCTCGGTTATGTCAAGCTAGGACAGCCGCTCATCACCCTTTCGGGTGGGGAGCGGCAGCGGCTCAAGCTGGCTGTCCAGATGGCTGACGACGCGAGCATCTACATCCTCGACGAACCGACCAGCGGATTGCACCTGGCGGACGTCGGTCAGCTGCTGGCGATGCTCGACGGATTGGTCGACTCCGGCAAGTCCGTCATCGTGATCGAGCACCACCAAGCGGTCATGGCGCACGCCGACTGGATCATCGATCTCGGCCCGGGGGCGGGTCACGATGGTGGCGAGGTCGTCTTCACCGGCACGCCGAACGACCTGGTGGCGGCGAAATCCACGCTGACCGGCCAGCATCTGGCCGACTACGTCGCGAGGGTGGTCTGATGGCGTTCAGGATTCCGACCCGGGGAGTGACGCTCGAGCGTCCGACTTTGGAGGGCAGCGTCGCCGTCCGCGAAGGGCGCCGGCTCAGCTTTGCCGAGTACGGATCGCCGCGGGGTCCAGCCCTGATCTGGTTCCACGGCACGCCTGGCTCGCGTCGGCAGATCCCACTCGACGCCCGCGCATATGCCCTTGACCGTGGTATCCGGATCATCGGTGTCGACCGCCCCGGCATCGGTTCGTCGACGCCGTACCAATACCCGAACATCGCCGACTTCCCGGCTGATCTCGCATTGCTGGCCGATGCGCTCGGCATCGAGACGTTCCGCGTGATCGGGCTCTCCGGCGGTGGGCCATACGCCCTGGCGTGTGGGGCTCTGCTTCCAGATCGGGTCCTGGGAGTCGGCTCCCTGGGCGGCGTCGCACCGGCCGTCGGCCCCGATGCCATCGAGGGCGGGGCTGTGGAACTGGCCAAGTGGCTCGCGCCGGTGGTCACCCGCGCGCGGGTGCCGCTCGGCCTGGCGCTCACCATCGCCATTCGGCTCATCAAGCCGCTGGCCGGGCCTGGGCTCGATCTCTACGCGTTCGTGCAGCCGCCCGGCGACAAGAACCTGTTGTCACGGCCAGAGTTCAAAGCGATGTTCCTGGATGACCTCCTCAACGGCAGCCGATTCCAGACGTCAGCGCCGCTGGCTGACGTTGTTCTCTTTGCCCGGGATTGGGGATTCCGGTTGGAGGACGTCAAAGTCCCGGTGCGGTGGTGGCACGGCGACGACGACCACATCATTCCGTTCCGGCACGGCAAGCACGTCGTCTCACGCTTGCCTGATGCAACTTTGTCGGTGATCGACGGCGAAAGTCATCTCGGCGGCCTCGGAATTGCTCGCGCCGTCATCGAGGAGCTGATGTCGCTGAGATGAGCGCAATAGCGGCTGCAATGGGGGTGATTCCCCGCCTGAAGGGACTCTCACCCTTTAGCCGATAATGCACATTATGTCAGTTCCACCATGAACGCCACATACTGTGACTGCGTACCCCTCTCCCCTCGGGACGCGCCATGAAGCCAATCCTGCACACGATGCTCGTCGTGACGATGGCGGTGACGGCATGCTCGCCGGCAGACCCGCAGGCAAGCCCGCCGACGGGATCGTCAGAACAGACGCTCACGGTCGACGGTCGGGAGCGCATGTACAGGGTGTTCCGACCGAAGGGCTTGGCTGAACCCGCACCGCTTGTCCTTGTGCTCCATGGCTGGGGGTTCTCAGCACAGCAGGCCGAACAGGACTACGGGTGGAACGCACTCGCTGCCAAGCACCGGTTCGTCGTGGTGTATCCCGAGGGCGTCGGCGCGAGCTGGAACGCCGGGGGTGATTGCTGCGGCCCGGCCGCAGACGACGACGTGGACGACGTCGCATTCATCACCGAACTCGTCGATCATCTGCACGACGCGGAGATGGTCGATCCTCGGCGCCTCTTTGTCGCAGGCTTCAGCAACGGTGGCGCCCTGGCGTACACGCTGGCCTGCGCCACTGACCGGTTTGCGGCGATCGGCACGGTGGCCGCGAGTCAGGTGGGCGATTGTGAACGGCCGCGTCCCACTTCCGTGTTCCATGTGCACGGCACCGCGGACACGATCGTGCGGTTTGACGGTGCGCCGGCTGTGATGCCGGGGGCATTGGCTGTGCCGTCGCTGGTGAAGACCTGGCGGAAGATCAATGAGTGCACGACGCCTGAGGTCGCCCGTCGCGGAACCGTGAAAACAAGCGCCGCTGATTGCGCGGATGGCCGAGAGGTGACCTTGGTTCTCGTGGCTGAAGAGGCCCACACATGGCCAGGTCACGCCGACAGTTCGTCTGACTGGGACGCCACCGCCGCGATGTGGCGCATGTTCAGCCGGCAATCGACGGAACCGTAATCGTGCCGCTTTTCGCCGTCGCGATCTTCGCTTGGGCTGCGTGGAGGAACCGACAGGCGGCGCAGCCTACGGCTCTAGAAGGACCTTGATGGCGCGACGCTCGTCCATCGCCCGGTAGCCCTCAGCCGACTCACTCATGGGCAGCGTCAGGTCGAAAACCGGGCTCGGATCAAGCTCGCCCGAGGTCACGAGATTGACCAAATCTGGAAGGTACCTGCGCACCGGGGCCATGCCGCCGACCAGGCCGATGTTGCGGCGGAAGGTCAGGTCGAATGGCGCGTCAATGTCGTGCGGGACGCCGACGTAGCCGACGCGGGCGCCCGGACGGGCGACCTTGATCGCGGTCTGCATCGCCTCGGCGGCTCCCACGCATTCCAGGACGGCGTCTGCTCCGACCCCGTCGGTCAGCTCCTGGACCCGTTCCACCGCCTCCTTGCCACGCTCGGCCACGACGTCGGTGGCGCCGAACTTCTCGGCGACGGCCGACCGGGACGCGTGCCGCGACATCGCGATGATCCGTTCCGCGCCGAGCTGGCGTGCGGCGAGTACTCCACACAGGCCGACTGCCCCATCACCCACAACGACCGCGGTCGCACCGGGCTTCACGCCCGCGGACACGGCAGCATGCCAGCCGGTGGCCATGACATCAGAAAGTGTCAGCAATGCCGGGAGCATCGCGTCGTCGGGGGTCCCCTGTGTGCTCACCAACGAACCGTCGGCAAAGTTCACCCGCGCGTACTCCCCTTGCCCGGAGACCGTGAATCCGAGGTTCACGCAGCCCGATTGCATTCCGACCCGGCAATGCGGACACGTGTTGTCGCAGTGGTCGAACGGCACGACGACGAAATCACCCGGCTTGAAGTCGCGGACGTCTGGCCCGACCTCAAGGACCTCGCCGATGCACTCGTGCCCGATGGTCGATCCTCGGACGAACCTGTCGATGCCGCGGTATGGCCACAGATCCGATCCGCAAATGCAGCCGCGCACAACCTTGACCACCGCGTCGGTGGGCCGCTGGATCTTCGGATCCGGCACCTCTTCAAAGCGGATGTCTCCCGGACCGTGAATCGTCGTCGCGCGCATGGGCCAAATACTTGCACGGCCACTGAATTGGGCCCCGCATCGGGAACACCTCGCTACGCTGGGTTGTTGGCATCGATACGGCCATCAGGAGGATGCGTGTCAACGCTGCAGGAACAGCGCGAACGTCAGCTCAAGCACGACGCTGAGCGGGACGAGCACGCGCGCCAGCGTGCGTCGCTTCAGCATCCCCTTCGCAGCCGGGACGAACTGAAGGCGATCGCCGAGGAAGCGGCCGTGAAGTTCGCCGAGGCCGAGGCCGACGAGGTACTCGCGTGGGTCGCCCAGGAGTTCGGATACCGAACCGCTGTGGCTTGCTCAATGGCCGATGCCGTACTCCCCCACGTCGTCCAGAAGCATCTGCCTTGGGTCGACACGCTGTTCCTCGAGACGGGCTACCACTTCGCCGAGACCCTCGGCACTCGCGACGCCGTCGCGTCCACGATGCAACTCACCATCGTCGACGTCATGCCCACGCTGACCGTTGAGGAACAGGACGCCAAGTACGGCAAGGACCTCTTCGCCCGGGACCCCGGGCTGTGCTGCCAGATGCGCAAGGTCGAGCCCCTGACCGAGCAATTGGCGCACTACGAGGCCTGGATCACCGGTGTGCGCCGGGAGGATTCGTGGCTGCGCGCCAACACGCCCGTGGTTGAGTGGGACGACAAGAACGGCATGGTCAAGGTCAACCCCTTGGCAGCGTGGACGTTCGACGAACTGCTCGACTACGCCGCCGAGCATGACGTCATCATCAACCCCCTGCTGAACGACGGCTATCCATCGATCGGCTGCGCGCCCTGCACCAAGCGGGTGGCTCCTGGCGAGGATCCACGGTCGGGGCGCTGGGCTGGCCTCGACAAGACCGAGTGCGGGTTGCACGGAGACTGATCACTAAAGTCGTCCCATGACCAACCCGGGGTCGTTCCCGCTCACCCTGAGGATCAGCGGTCGCAAGGTGGTCATTGTCGGTGGCGGCCATGTCGCGACCCGCCGCGCCCACGCATTGGTGGCGGCTGGTGCTGACCTCACGGTCGTCTCCCCCACCCTCACCGCGCGGCTGACTGAGCTCGCCGAGACCGGCCGGATTACGTGGCACCCACGTGCATACGAACCAGCGGACCTCGAGGGCGCCTGGCTGGTGCAGACGGCAACAGCGGACGCGGCAACTGATGACCAGGTTGCGGCCGATGCCGAAGCACGCCAGATCTGGTGCCTCAAGGGTGGCGACCCCGATGACGCCACCGCGTGGATGCCCG
The DNA here is from genome assembly GCA_035250065.1 of Aeromicrobium sp. Lineage (GTDB taxonomy): Bacteria > Actinomycetota > Actinomycetes > Propionibacteriales > Nocardioidaceae > Aeromicrobium. Next base: position 4,910 of record DATFFJ010000134.1, read on the forward strand.
CGGTGGCTCGGGCCGACGACGTGCTCATCGCGGTGAGCGGTGGCGGCGACGCCGGTCGCGCTTCGTCCCTGCGGGATGGAGTCGCCGCGGCGCTGCAAGCTGGCGAGCTCCCCCTCCGTCATCGCACGCACCATCCCGACGGATACGTCGCACTCATCGGTGGCGGCCCCGGCGATCCCGACCTGCTCACGATGCGCGGTCGCCGCCTGCTTGCGCAGGCCGACGTCGTCGTCGTGGACCGGCTCGCGCCCACGGGGCTACTCGCCGAACTGGCGCCGGACGTCGAGGTGATCGATGTCGGCAAGATGCCCGACCACCACCCGATCCCCCAAGAGGAGATCAATCGCATCCTCATCGAACGGGCCAGAGCCGGCAAGATCGTGGTCCGACTCAAGGGCGGCGACCCGTACGTGTTCGGCCGCGGCGGCGAGGAACGCCTCGCCTGCGAGGAGGCCCGCGTGCCCGTGGAGGTTGTTCCCGGCGTGACCAGCGCGATCTCGGTTCCGGCCGCGGCCGGAATTCCGGTGACTCATCGGGGCGTGGCACGCGGATTCAGCGTGCTGACCGGGCACGAATCAGTGGGCGACTTCCCGACCGATCGCAGCCACACGCTCGTGCTCTTGATGGGGGTGTCGCGCCTGCGTGAGACCGCAGCGGAGTTCATCGCCTCGGGACACGATCCGGAAACGCCCGTCGCGGTGATCGAATCCGGATGGTCGGACCAGCAGCGCGTCACCGTCGGCACGCTGGCCACGATCGCCGATGCCGCGGAGTCTGTGGGCGCGCGCCCACCGGCGGTCACCGTCGTCGGTGACGTGGTGACGCTGAGCCCGCATTGGCGCTAGTGGCCCCGCGTTCTCATACCACGCGGGGCCGGTTCCATTAGATCCCACGGGTCACGCCTTTCACGGCCGCGACACGCGTCACACCGCTAGATTTCCGCGGCGCGCCTTCAGCACCCATGCCAGCCCGATGAAGGGCAGGACAAGCGGGACGAAGCCGTACCCGGCGCCGAACTCGGACCAGACGGTCGCGTCCGGGAACAACGTCTCGTCGAACACCGTCAGCAGCCCGACCACGAGCACACCGACGAGCTCGAACCCGATTGACGCGGCGGCAAGCCATCGTCGGTTGGTCGCCAGGGCAAACGTCGCGAGAATGTAGATGACCCCGGCCAGCGCCGACAAGGCATACGCGAGTGGCGCCTCGGACGCCTTGGTCACCAGCTGGTACAGCGACCGAGCCGATGCGGACAGCGCGAACACCGCGTAGACGGCGACCACGACCCGGCCGAAGCCGTGCTGCAGGCCGTCAGCCATGCCAGAGCTGGAGGACACGGACCGCCATGATGCCAACCGTCCACATGCCGATGAGAACGACCCCGGTCCCCCAGCGACTCTTCTCCGCCACTCCCCACACCAAGGTGACCGGCGGGATCAGGACGAGCGTCACGAGGTATGACACGAACACCGCACCTTCGACGTTCCGCTCGGTCGAAGCGAGGCCGGCCAAACCGGCGATGAGCAGGACGATCGTGCCAACCTCGACAGCCGAGATCGCGTAGAACATCGCATCTGAAATGCGAGTGTGGCGGATGGTTTTCCACGCTGCCCAGAGTGCGATGGCCAGCGACAACCAGCCGACGGTGTACGCGACCCCGTCGATCATGCGTAGGTATCGACCGGCGGGCAGGAGCAGACCAGATTGCGGTCGCCATGAGCGTTGTCGATCCGCGCCACCGGCGGCCAGTATTTGTCCTCGAAGTTCCCCGCGGGGAAACAACCCGTCTCAATCGAATAGGCGTGCTTCCAGTCCGCGAGCGATCGGGCCGGATGCGGGGCGTTCGCCAACGGGTTGTCGTCTGCCGAGTACTCCCCTGTCGCCACCGCATCGATCTCCGACCGAATGGCCAGCATGGCGTCACAGAAGCGGTCGATCTCGGCCAGGTCCTCGGACTCGGTCGGCTCGACCATCAGCGTCCCGGCCACCGGGAAGCTCATCGTCGGTGCGTGGAATCCGTAGTCGATCAAGCGCTTGGCGATGTCGTCGACGCTCAACCCGGCAGCCTTGACGACATCGCGCACGTCGAGGATGCACTCGTGGGCGACGAGGCCGTGGTCCCCGGCGTAGAGCACCGGGAACGCCGACTCGAGGCGCTTGGCGATGTAGTTGGCGTTCAGCACCGCCACGCTGGTCGCGTCGCGCAGGCCGTCGGGGCCCATCATCGCGATGTACGCGTACGGGATCGGCAGGATGCCGGCCGAGCCATAGGGTGCCGCGCTGATGGGGCCGATGCCCCCCTCCCCACGTGCACCGCGCTTGGCCTCGACCGGATGCAACGGGTGGCTCGGCAGGAATGGGACGAGATGCTCGGCCACCGCCACCGGGCCCACACCGGGGCCCCCTCCCCCGTGCGGAATGCAGAACGTCTTGTGCAGGTTCAGGTGCGACACGTCGCCACCGAACTGCCCCGGCTTGGCGTGACCGACCAGCGCGTTCAGGTTGGCGCCGTCGACGTAGACCTGCCCGCCGTGCGCGTGCACGAGCTCCGACAGCTCAGTGACGCCGTGCTCGTAGACGCCATGGGTCGACGGGTACGTGATCATGATGGCCGCGAGATCGTCGGCGTGCTCAACACACTTGGCCTTGAGATCGTCGAGATCGACTTCGCCCTGGTCCGTGGCCTTGACGACGACCACGCGCATGCCAGCCATGACGGCCGACGCGGCGTTCGTTCCGTGGGCCGAGCTCGGGATGAGGCACACGTCGCGCGAGGCCTCTCCCCTGCTCTCGTGGTACGCCCGGATGGCGAGCAGGCCCGCCAGCTCCCCCTGTGAACCGGCATTCGGCTGGATGGACACGCCGGCGTAGCCCGTCACGTCGGCCAGCCACGTCTCCAGCCGCTCGATCAGCTCGATGAATCCGGCTGCGTCCGCCGCTGGCACGAAGGGGTGCAGCTCGGCGAACCCCGGGTAGCTGATCGGTTCCATCTCCGCCGTGGCATTCAGCTTCATGGTGCACGAGCCGAGCGGGATCATGCCGCGGTCGAGTGCATAATCCCGATCGCTGAGCCGGCGCAGGTATCGGAGCATCTGCGTCTCGCTGCGGTGCTCGTGAAAGACCGGGTGCGTCAGGATCTCGTCATCCCGGTCGAGCGAGGTGTCCAGCTCCATGCCGTGCGGCAGATCGGCTTCGACGCCGAACGATTCGAGTACCCACGCAAGATGCTGCATGGTGGTCGCCTCGTTCGTGCTGACGCCGACGTGGTCCGCGTCCACCTGCCAGACGTGTACACCGCGCTCGCGCGCGTTCGCGACCACGGTGGCGGAACGCGCAGGCACCCTGGCGACGACCGTGCCGAAGATGACGCCGTCGTCATACAGCGTCTCGATCCCGGCGGCCCTCAACGTTCGATTGAGGCCGACGGCCGTCGCGCGAACACGCGTCGCGATCGCACGGAGGCCCGCCGGGCCGTGGTAGACGGCGTACATCGACGCCGCGACGGCCAACAGGACCTGCGCGGTGCAGATGTTGCTGGTCGCCTTCTCGCGACGGATGTGCTGCTCCCGGGTCTGCAGAGCCAGCCGGTAGGCCGGGCGACCCATCGCGTCGATCGACACCCCGACCAGGCGGCCGGGGAGATTCCGCTCGAGCCCGGAACGCACGGACATGAAGCCTGCGTGCGGTCCGCCATAGAACATGGGGACGCCGAACCGCTGCATCGAGCCGACCACGACATCGGCGCCAAGCGAACCGGGCGACTTCAGCAGGACGAGTGCCAACGGATCGGCCACGACGACCGCCAGGCCGTCCTTCGCGTGGACGGCATCGATGGCCGCCTTCAGGTCAATCACTAAGCCGTCGGCCCTGGGATAGGCGATGATGGCGCCCGCTGCGTCCAGCTCGGGCATTCCATCCTTCAGGTCGGCTACGACCGTGTCGATGCCGATGGCCTCGGCGCGGGTCTCGACGACGGCAATGGTCTGCGGGAGCAGGCCGGCATCGAGGACCACGGGCAGCTCCTCCTTCCGCCGTGTCGCGCGATGAATGAGCG
>DATFFJ010000135.1:0-2656 GCA_035250065.1 Aeromicrobium sp.
CACCGCCACCGCCTCACGCCACGTGGCCGGACTTCCTTCGCGCCGAGGGCGTCCCGGAGGAGTCATGGAACGATGCCAACGCCGTCGAGGATCCCGACGGCAACGGCCCGCGGATCTATTTCCAGAAGGTTCCGGAGGGCAAGGTCGCCAAGAACCGGATGCACCTCGACCTCAACGTCGGCGGCGGCTCGTCGGCCCCACTCGATGAGCGCCGGAAGCGCGTCGACGCGGAGGTCGAGCGTCTCAAGAAGCTCGGCGCGACCGACGAGCGCGGCGCGATCGAGAAGCGCGGCGAGTACTGGGTCCGGATGAACGACCCGGAGGGGAACGAGTTCTGCGTCCAGTGACCTACCGAGCGCGGCTCCGCGCGTAGTCGGCCGCCTCGTCGCGATCGGCCCACGGCTCGAACTCCTGGCCCGATTCGCGCAGCTTCGCCTTATGGGCGCGCTTCTTGGCCTGGTAGTCGGCCAGGGCCTCCGCCGAGTCGACGTCGCCGAGGGTCGGGTAGCCGGGCGTCACCTCGTCGAGCCCGGGAAGCGCCAGGCCGAGCCGCTTGCCGAGCACGGCGGTGAGCGACCTGACCTTCATCTCGCCGAAGCCGGGGATTGCGGCGATGCGCCGTTGAAGGTCGCGCCCGTCGGACGCATCGGTCCAGACCCGGGCCGCATCGCCGTCGTAGGTACGCGCGATGTGATCCGCCACCTCGCGCACGCGCTTGGCCATCGCCGCGGGGAAGCGGTGGATGGCGGGCGGCCCCTTGGCCGCGGCCAGCAACGCGTCGTCGTCGATGGTCGCCAGCTTGCGAGCGTCGAGCGTACCGAGCCGCTGGAGCAGTACCTTCGGGCCGGAGAACGCCTTCTGCACCGGCACCTGCTGGTCGAGGGCAAAGCCGATCAGGAGGGCCATTGGCTCGCTGACGAGCAGGCGGTCAGCCTCGTCGTCGCCGGTGAAGTGCAGTCGGTCGGATGTCATGGATGGCATGGTACGCCGTTGCTCGTTCGCTCCGGACTGACGCGTCCTAGAACGACGGCTCATGATCAGCGGTGCAGCTGCGCAGGGACCACGGCGGCGGCTGCGCGACAGCTTCCGTCATGTGGCACCGGTGGTGCCGTTAGGCGCGCCAGCGTTGGGTCACTCCCCTCGGCGTCATGCCTTATGAGCGTGGTACCCGGAGCCGAGTGGGTTGGATGTGACCCCAGACGTGCCATGTGACGATCTCCCCAACAGCACCATGTGCTTAGTGGCACTGGTGGTGCCGTATGGCGGAACCTCGTGCCGGCGCATTGCCGCCAAACACTCCCCGCCGGGCTACGATGCGATCTTGCGCGGGTAGAGGAGAGAGGAACCGATGCGGACGCTGATCAAGGGTGGAACCATCGTCAACGCCGACGCCACGACCGTCGCCGATGTGCTGGTCGACGGCGAGCGCATCGCGCTCATCGGCGAGTCGCTGGACGTCGAGGCCGAGCGAACCATCGACGCCGACGGCAAGTGGGTCGTGCCCGGAGCGATCGACGTCCACACCCACATGGAGCTGCCCTTCGGCGGGACATTCGCCAAGGACACCTTCGAGACCGGCACCCGCGCGGCGGCCTTCGGCGGCACCACCACGATCATCGACTTCGCGGTCCAGTCGAAGGGCAAGAGCCTGCGCGAGGGCCTCGATGCCTGGATGGCCAAGGCCGAGGGCAGGGCATGCATCGACTACGGCTTCCACATGATCATGTCCGACGTCACCGATGGGTCGCTCGCCGAGATGGACGAGCTCGTCGATGAGGGTGTCACCGACTTCAAGCTCTTCACCGCCTACCCCGGCGTCTTCTACTCCGATGACGGCGCGATCTTCCGCGCGATGCAGCAGACCGCCAAGAACGGCGGCCTGATCATGATGCACGCCGAGAACGGCATGGCCATCGACGTGGTCGCCGAGCAGAACGTCGCCGCCGGCAACACCGATCCCTACTACCACGGCACCAGTCGCTCGCCGGTGTTCGAGGGCGAGGCGACCAATCGCGTCATCCGGCTGGCGCAGGTGGCCGAGGTGCCGGTATACATCGTCCACCTCTCTGCGCACGAGGCTCTTGACGCCGTCCGTCGTGCACGCAACGAGGGTCTGCCGGCCTACGCGGAGACCTGCCCGCAGTACCTCTTCCTCACGCTCGACGACCTCGGCAACGGCTTCGAGGGCGCCAAGTTCATCTGCTCGCCACCGCTTCGCCCCGCGGAGCACGCGCCGGAGCTGTGGAAGGGCCTCGCCACCGATGATCTCCAGGTGGTCAGCACCGACCACTGCCCGTTCGACTTCCACGAGCAGAAGGAGCTGGGCAGGGGCGACTTCCGCAAGGTGCCGAACGGTCTTCCCGGCGTCGAGGACCGCGTCAACCTGCTCCACTCAGGCGGCGTGGTCGGCGGCCACATGACACCGAACCGATGGGTCGAGATCATCAGCACCGCGCCGGCGCGCATGTTCGGCCTCGCCGGACGCAAGGGCGTTGTCGGCGTTGGAGCCGATGCCGACGTCGTCATCTACGACCCCGAGGCCAAGCACACCATCAGCGCCAGCACGCATCACATGGACGTCGACTACTCCTGCTACGAGGGCAGGGAGGTGACCGGCAAGGCGGAGATCGTTCTCTCGCGCGGGAAGGTCATCGTC
>DATFFJ010000136.1:0-6522 GCA_035250065.1 Aeromicrobium sp.
CGCTGTCGCGCTGAGCGCAGCCCGTGAGTTCGGTGCCAAGGTGTTCGCCTGCCCGTCCACCGGCAACCTCGCCAACGCGGTCGCGGCCGCCGGCGCGCGAGCCGGCATCAAGACCGTCGTTTTCATCCCGAGCAACCTGGAAACCCCCAAGCAGGTCAACTCGGCGATCTACACCGCCAACCTCGTCGCCGTCGAAGGCAACTACGACGACGTCAACAAGCTGGCCAGCGAGATCGCCGGCGAGGACGACGGCTGGGCATTCGTCAACGTCAACATCCGGCCCTACTACGCCGAGGGCTCCAAGACGCTCGGCTACGAGATCGCCGAGCAGCTGGGCTGGCGCCTGCCCGACCAGATCGTCATCCCCGTCGCATCCGGCTCGCAGTTGACCAAGGTGCACAAAGCCTTCCAGGAGCTGGTCAAGCTCGGCCTCGTGGAGGACAAGCCGGTCAAGGTGTTCGGGGCGCAGGCCACCGGATGCTCGCCGGTCTCCGCATCCTTCAAGGCCGGCGTCGACGCGATCAAGCCGGTCAAGCCGGACACCATCGCGAAGTCCCTGGCCATCGGCAACCCGGCCGACGGTATCTACGTCCTCGACATCTGCAAAGCCACCGGTGGTGCCGTCGAGGACGTCACCGATGACGAGATCCGTGAAGCCATCGTGCTGCTCGCGCGCACCGAAGGCATCTTCACTGAGACAGCCGGCGGGACGACGCTGGCGGTGCTCAAGAAACTCGTCGAGACGGGTCAGCTGGACCCCGAACTCGAGACGGTCGTGATCAACACCGGTCACGGACTGAAGACCTTGGACGCCGTCTCCGACCTTGTCGGTCCGGCAGCCACCATCGCCCCCACGTACGATGCGTTTGTCGCTGCCGGCATCGCTTGATCCGTTTGTTCCACAAGGAGTACCGCATGGCCGTCTCGGTCCGCATCCCGACCATCCTTCGGTCCTACACGGGCGACCAGTCCCAAGTGCAGGCTGAGGGCGCCACGCTGTCGGCCGTCATCGAGTCCCTCGAGGCGAGCTTCCCGGGCATCCGGGCGCGCGTCCTCGACGATGCCGGCGCACTGCGTCGGTTCGTGAACATCTACGTCGCCGAAGAGGATGTCCGGTTCGCTGAAGGACTCGACACCCCGACCCCGGACGGCACGCAGGTCTCGATCATCCCGGCGGTCGCCGGCGGTGCGCCAGTCCAGGGCGTCGTCAAGTGGTTCAACTCCGACAAGGGCTACGGCTTCATCGAGGTCGAAGGCGAAGACGACGTCTTCGTGCACTGGTCGAAGATCAAGTCCGACGGCTACAAGACGCTGGACGACGGCCAAGTTGTGGAGTTCGAGGTCGTCGACGGCCCCAAGGGCCGCGAAGCCAACGAGGTCGTCGGCCGCTGATCCTTGAACCTACGGCGGCGTAAGAAACGTCACAATTGGCTGCACACCGTGTCGCAGTCATTGTTTGCGGACGTCCCGCTGTGGGAACGTTGCCGCTATGTACCTTGTGGATCCCAGTACCGCCCCGGTCGGTGGCGCAGCGCTTGATCAAGTCATCGGATTGACCGCCGGAGCCGGTCTCGTCACGCTTGTCCTGCTGTTCATCGCCTGGCAGCACCGCACGCACCGAATCGAGTGGCTCCAGCGGCTGGGAGAGGTCACCGGCCGGGCCTTCGGCACCTCGTCGTGGGGAGCACTGCCGGTCATCTTCATCGCGGGGTCATTGCTGACCGCCTACCTCGGCTTCATGTGGGACGTCAGTCTGCACGCCGGGCGAGGTCGCGATGACGGGCCGCTGGCCAACCCCGCGCACTACTTCATTCTCTTCGGCCTCTTTTTCCTGTTCATGGCAGGAATGTCCGCTGTGGTGTTCCCGCGTGGGGCCGAGAAGCCGAGTCCGTCGGCGGTGCGCATCACGGGCACGTGGTTTGCCCCGGTGAGCGGGATCTATCTCGCCGGTTGCGGGCTGTACGCCCTGATCGGATTCCCGCTCGATGACGTCTGGCACCGGCTGTTTGGCCAGGACGTCACGCTGTGGGGGCCAACCCACCTCATGCTGATCGGCGGGGCCGGTTTGTCCACGCTGGGCATCATCCTCTTCCAGCGGGAGAACGAGTTCAGTCATCAGGACGGTGCTGCCTCGGCGCCCACCTGGCTGCGGAGCATCATGCTGTCGACATCCTTCGGTGCCGGCCTGATCGGCCTGTCGGTGTTCCTCGGCGAGTTCGACTTCGGCGTCTCACAGTTCCGGATGGTCTTCCACCCGATGCTGACTGCTCTGGCGGCTGCCCTCCCGCTCGTCGCGGCGCGCCTCTTCGTCGGACCCGGCGCTGCGTTCTTCGCAGCCTGCTTCTACCTCGGGGTGCGCGGAGTGGTCTCCTTCCTGGTGACGGACGTCTTTGGGCAGGCGCATTACGTCTTCGCCCTGGTCCTCGGTAACGCGATCCTGATCGAGCTTCTCGGCGCCACCAGCCTGCGACGTAAACCGCTCTGGTTCGGCGCGATCGGCGGCCTTCTCATCGGCACCATCGGCTCGGTCATCGAGGGCGTCTGGACGCAGTTCGTCTATGCGTTCCCCTGGCCCCGAGACATGTGGGCTGAGGGCCTGGCGATGACCGTTCCGGTGGCGGTCGGCGCCGGGCTGTGCGGAGCGCTGTTCGCGCTCGGTTTGCAGGGGCGGTTGCCGGCCAAGCGTGTGTCAGCCACGATCGTCATCCTCACGCTTTTGGTCATCAGTGCTGCGACGGCCAACGGGCTGCACGCGACAGTCCCGGAGAACGCCCGGGCGACTGTGGCCTTGCAGGAGGTCGGGATGCCGGGCAAGCCTGAGGTGGTCGCCAAGGTCACGCTTGAGCCGGCAAACCTCGTCGATGAACACCCCACCTGGGTGACCATCCTGTCGTGGCAGGGCGGCGGTGCTGGAGTCATCAACGATCAGCTCCGGCGCACCGGGCCTGACACCTGGGAATCGACCAAGCCGATGCCCGTCCACGGGAACTGGAAGACGCTGCTACGCCTGCAGGACGGCCGGATGCTCGCCGCGGTGCCGATCTTCCTGCCGCGGGACGAGGCGCTCGGCGCGCCGGAGACACCCGCGTCGGCCCAGTTCACCCGCGACGTCGTACCCGAGATCACGATCCTGCAGCGTGAACGCAATCTGGACGTGCCGGCGTCGCTGTGGGGCATCGCGAACCTCGTCGTGCTGCTGTGCAGCCTCGCGGTGATCGTGGGACTTTGTGCAACCACGGCTCGGGTTTCGCGGAGCATCGCCGAGTCCGCGGTTGAAGCTGAGGTGCGCGAACGCGAGGCGACCGTCACGTGAGGTTCGTCGAGCACCACGCAGCGGTCCTCGCCATCCCAGCCGTACTCCCGGCGCTTGTGGTGGTCGGAGTCATTGTGATCATCGCTGTCCGCGACCGACGCGCACAGCGCAGGAATGGCCAAGGCGCGGAGGACTCGGAATGACGCGAAGGGCGTGGTGCGTGCCGGTGCTGGCGCTCGCCCTGGCCACCGCCGGGTGCGGCACCACGGCCACCCTCGACCAGCCAACTGGTTCGCAGGTGACCAACGAATCGACGGACGGCACGAAGCCGGGGCCGGTGGTTCTGGACGTGACGATCATCGATGGCGAGGTGACGCCGCGCGGAGCCCGTGTCCAGCTCAAGGTGGGCCAGCCGCTGACGCTTGCGGTGCATTCGGACGCCGCCGATGTGCTGCACGTCCACAGTGACCCGGAGAAGGAGTTCGCGGTCAAGGACAAGAGCAGTCAGCGATTCACCTTCACGGTCGACAAGCCCGGCACGGTCGCCGTCGAGCTGCACGACCTGAACGCAGTGATCGCCGAACTCCTCGTCCGCGAGTGACACTTCCTGCCACCCTCGCGGCGCACGGCGTGGGGGGTCCAGCCGACCTGCCGGTCCCGCTGCTGTACTCGATCGTGGGCGCCACGTGGGCGTTGACGCTCTCGTTCGTCGTCCTCCTCTTTGCCTGGCGTGAGCCGAGGTTCGGTGTTCAGCCGGAGTCCACCACGAGCCGCCAACCGTGGCTTGCCGTCGCCGGGCTGGGATTGGCCGCCTGGCTGGCCTTCGTGCTCTTCCTCGATCCCGGCGAGGGTGGCACGACCGGATTGCGGGCGGTGTACATCTACGTCTGGGTCGGGCTGGTCCCGCTCGCGCTCGTGTTCGGGCACCTCTGGCGGCATGTGTCGCCGTGGCGCACCGTCCAGGCGCTGGTGGGCCGTCTGGCCCGAAGGCCAGACGGCTGGCTCAAGTACCCGGATGGCTTCGGCTACTGGCCGGCCGCGGCGGGCATCCTCTCGTTCGTCTGGCTGGAGCTGGCGTCGCCCGATCCATCGAGCATCACCGCGGTCCGAGCCTGGGTGGGGTCGTATGCGGTGGCGATGCTCGTCGGGGGAGTCGCGTTCGGTCCGCGCTGGTTCGACCGAGCCGATCCGTTGGACGTCTATAGCGCGCTGGTTGCTCGGTTGGGTCGCTGGCGACTGGCATCGACGCCAGCCGGCCCGGGGCTGGTCGCATTGCTGGGGACGCTCGTCGGGTCGACGGCCTTCGACAGCTTCACCGGGACGGCCTACTGGCAGCGCGCCGACCGCTCGGTGATCGAGTCGAGCCTGTGGTTGCTCGGATTCTGTGCCACCGTCTCCGTGCTGTTCGGACTCGCGGCGATGGCGACCGGTGGGATCACAGTCCGGGAGCGGCTCGTGCTGCCGCGGCTATACGCGCACTCACTCATCCCCATCGCCGTCGGCTATGTGTTGGCGCACTACCTGACGCTGCTGCTCGACGTGCTGGCGGCGTACCCGACGCCGCTGGCCGTGGTGAAGGTGGTGTTCGTGGTGCTCGGGCACTTGCTCGCAGTGGTTGCCGCCCACGACTGCGCTCTTCGCGTGCTTCCGGCCGGCCATCGCCTGACCGGCCAGCTCGGGATGCTGCTGCTGATGGTGGCTATCACCTACACCGGCCTGTTCCTGCTGCTGACTTCGTGACCGCAGCGGCACCCCGGGTGGCGGGCCTTGATTAGCACTCCTATGATGTGAGTGCTAAGTCCACATTCCTTTCCCATCGGTAGTACGCAGGGAGTTATCCATGGCCAAGTCCATTGCTTTCAACGAGGAAGCGCGTCGCGGTCTCGAGCGCGGCATGAACCAGCTCGCCGACGCAGTGAAGGTGACGCTCGGCCCCAAGGGTCGCAACGTCGTCCTCGAAAAGAAGTGGGGTGCACCCACGATCACCAACGACGGCGTGAGCATCGCCAAGGAGATCGACCTCGACGATCCGTACGAGAAGATCGGTGCCGAGCTCGTCAAGGAAGTCGCCAAGAAGACCGACGACGTCGCCGGTGACGGCACCACCACCGCCACGGTGCTCGCCCAGGCGCTCGTCCGTGAGGGCCTGCGCAACGTCGCGGCCGGCGCGAACCCGATCGAGCTGAAGCGCGGCATTGAGAAGGCCGTCGAAGCGGTCAGCGAGCAGCTGCTCAACCTGGCCAAGGACGTCGAGACCAAGGAGCAGATCGCCGCGACCGCCGCCATCTCCGCGGCCGACCCGACCGTCGGCGAGATCATCGCCGAGGCCATGGACAAGGTCGGCAAGGAAGGCGTCATCACGGTCGAGGAGTCCAACACGTTTGGCCTTGATCTCGAACTCACCGAAGGCATGCGGTTCGACAAGGGCCACATCTCGGGCTACTTCGTCACCGACCCGGAGCGCCAGGAGACCGTCCTCGAGGATCCGTACATCCTCGTCGTGAACTCGAAGGTCAGCTCGGTCAAGGACCTGGTGCCGGTGCTCGAGAAGGTGATGCAGTCCGGCAAGCCGCTGGCGATCATCGCCGAGGACGTCGAGGGCGAGGCGCTGGCCACCCTCATCGTGAACAAGGTCCGTGGCACGTTCAAGTCCGTCGCCATCAAGGCACCGGGCTTCGGCGACCGTCGCAAGGCCATGCTCGCCGACATCGCGATCCTCACCGGCGGTGAGGTCATCAGCGAGGAAGTCGGCCTCAAGCTGGACAACGCCGACCTGAGCCTCCTCGGCACGGCTCGCAAGGTGGTCACCACCAAGGACGAGACCACCATCGTCGAGGGCGGCGGTTCGGCCGACCAGATCGCCGGCCGGGTCAACCAGATCCGCAGTGAGATCGAGAACTCCGACTCGGACTACGACCGCGAGAAGCTCCAGGAGCGGCTCGCCAAGCTGGCCGGTGGCGTCGCCGTCATCAAGGTCGGCGCGGCCACTGAAGTCGAGCTCAAGGAGCGCAAGCACCGGATCGAGGACGCCGTCCGCAACGCGAAGGCCGCGGTCGAGGAAGGCATCGTCGCCGGCGGTGGCGTGGCACTCGTTCAGGCCGGCAAGGCAGCGTTCGAGAAGCTGGAGCTCACCGGTGACGAGGCCACCGGCGCCAACATCGTCAAGGTCGCCATCACCGCTCCGTTGAAGCAGATCGCCGTGAACGCGGGCCTCGAAGGTGGCGTCGTTGCGGAAAAGGTCGCCGGGCTGTCCGAAGGCCACGGCCTCA
>DATFFJ010000137.1:0-4454 GCA_035250065.1 Aeromicrobium sp.
GCGGCCAGCCTAACGAGCGGGTCCACATCCAGCGACTAGCGTCAGGGCGTGCGAAAACTGGCCAAGCTGTTGGTGTTCATCGTCATCCCGGCGATGCTCGTCAACGCCTGGGTGGTCTCCCGCCAGACTCGGGAGGCCGCCACGTTCGGGGGCGGGCGTGTCGTGAGCATCACCGGGCCAGACCTCAACGTCCGTGAATACGGGTCGGGCTCGGCGACCGGCGCGATCGTGCTTCTGCACGGCTACGCCTCGTCCATCGAGTGGTGGGCCGACGTTGCCCCCGAACTCGCCGACGAGACCGGACGCAAGGTCATTGCCGTCGACCTCGTCGGCCATGGCGGGTCGGAATCCCCGTTGGACTCGGATGCGTATGGCGCGAACGGCCAAGCCGTGGCAGTGGCGCGGGCCCTGGCGGCGCTCAAGGCCGAGGACGTGGTCCTCGTCGGCCACTCGATGGGGGGTCACATCGCTACCGCGGTGGCGCAGCGTGAGCCCGAGGTCATCGAGCGCGTGGTCGTCGTTGACACGTTCGGTGCACCCCGCCTGCGGGATCTTGGACTGCTCGCCGACGCGACATGCTGGCCGGTCGTGGGCGCCGCCTTGGACCGGGTCCGGCCACTCGACGCCGTCACGAAGTCGTCCCTCCAAGCGGGTTTCGCGGCCGACTTCGAGGTGCCGACGTTCGCGTACCGGTCGCTGAAGCAGATGATCCACCGCGGTGTGTGTGAGTCGACGGCTGGCGACGAGATGAACGCGAAGCGCCCGGTTGCCCTTCAGCTGGCCCAGCTCGGAAAGCCCGTCAAGGTGATTTGGGGTGCTCGTGACACATTGACGCCGACGGCGGCCAACGTCGGGGCCTACGAGAACGCCGGTCTGACGCCGGAGATCGTCAAGGGAGTCGGCCACAGCCCGCAGGTTGAAGCACCGGACGAGGTCGTGGGCATCATTGCTGGCTTTGTGAAATGACGGGGTAGCGTTGCCGGGTGCTGCCACTCGTCCGGTTGGTCGACATCCGCGATGCGCCGTTGAGCGTCGATGAGGTATTTCAGGCCGTGCAAGACCCGGCGGCCGGCGGCACGGCGCTGTTTGTCGGCACCGTTCGGGACGTGGACCCCACCATCGACCCGGCGGCCGAGGTGGTGCGCCTCGACTACAGCAGCCACCCCGGCGCGCTCGACAAGCTGCGCGAAGTGGCGGAGCGAGTGGCCGCCGACTCCGGCGTCGTCGCCGTCGCGTCCGTTCATCGCGTCGGCGAGCTGGCTGTCGGCGACACCGCTGTCGTCGTCGCGGCGGCCGCGGGTCATCGTGCAGAGGCTTTCGCCGCCGCTCGGCGCCTGATCGACGAACTCAAGGCGGAGGTCCCGATCTGGAAGCATGAGGTCTTCGTGGACGGCGAGACGGCGTGGGTGCATGGTGCTTGAGCAGTCCCCCGCAAGCGGGGGGTACCCCCAGCCGCCACGCCAGGCGGCTTCACGGGTGAGCCGGCGCTACCTGAACCTCGTGGTCGGCTCGCTGTCGCTGGTCATGCTGGTGTGCCTGACGCTGCTCATCCCGGTGCCCTACGTCGTCATGTCGCCCTCGCCGGCGTTCAACACCCTCGGTGAGTTCGATGGACGCGAGATGATCACCTTCCCGACGAACGTGAAGACCTACCGGACCACCGGTGCGCTCGACTTCACGACGGTCTTGGTCAGCCAGCCGGGCGCGCACGTATCTCTGTCGGAGGCGATCGCCGCGTACTTCTCCGACGGTTCTGAAGTCGTTCGCCGGCGCAGCATCTACCCCGAGGGCGAGTCGGCGGCTGACTCGAAGGCGGCGTCCCAACTGCTGTTCCGGACCGCCCAGGATGCCGCGAAGGTCGTGGCGCTCCGGGCGCTCGATCATCGCGTACCGACGGTCCCCGCGGTCTACACCGTGGAGAAGGGCTTCCCGGCGTACGGCAAACTCCGCGTGGGCGACCTGATCCGCACGGCCGACGGCCGGAAGAACCTCACCGTGTCGCAATTCGTCCAGCTCGTGCGGGCCAAGGAGCCCGGCGAAAGCGTCACCATCCAGTACGAGCGCAAGGGCAAGCCCGGCACCGTGAAGCTGGCCACTCGCCGTGACCCGAAGCCACCGCACAACGCGCGCATCGGGATCTCGCCGGTCGAGATGTATGAGCCGGGCAAGGCGATGAAGATCGATTTCCACACCGGTTCCCGGATCGGCGGCTCCAGCGCGGGCATGATGTTCGCGCTGGCGATCTACGACCGGCTCACTCCGGGCCAGCTCACGGGGGGCAAGCACATTGCCGGAACCGGGACCATCGCGGTCGACGGCTCGGTCGGGCCGATCGGCGGCATCCGGCAGAAGACGATCGGCGCTGCCAGCGCTGGCGCCACCATTTTCCTCGTTCCGGCGAAGAACTGCGCCGACGCGATGCTTGACGCGGACCGGGCCGGTCGGGTGTACGGCATGAAGGTGGTGCGTGTCGATACGTTCAAGCGAGGGGTCGACGCGCTTGAAGCGTTGGCCAAGGATCCTGAGGCGACAGTGCCCGCATGTGAACGCGCCGACTAGGGTGACAACGTGAGTGACATCTTCGGCGCCCCCGGCCGGCCGGTGCCGCCGCGCGGCCCGGCATTCGATCGTCGTCGCCGGGTCCTCGTCCCGACGCTGATCACGCTCGCCGCCCTGCTCTTCCTTGGCTCGATTTTCACGAATGTCTGGACCGATCGACTGTGGTACCGGTCGGTCGGGTACGGCAGCGTCTTCTCCACGATCCTGTTCACCAGGGTGAGCCTGTTCGTCGTCATGGGCCTGCTTTTCGCCGCGCTGGTCCTGGCCAATGCGTTCATCGCCTGGCGGCTGCGTCCCGAGGTGCTGCCGACCCGCCGGGACGACCCCGCCTTCCGGTACCGCGTCAGCCTCGTGCCGATCGCCCGTCCGGTGGTTGCCGTGCTTGCGCTGGTCCTGACCCTGTTCTCCGGGTCGGTGGCGGCCAGCCGCTGGGACGCCTTCCAGCTATGGCGCAGCGGGGGGCGTTTCGGGATCCGCGACCCGCACTTCCACAAGGACATCGGGTTCTTCGTCTTCGACTATCCGTGGCTGCAGTTCGTCGCGTCGTACCTGTTCGCCATCGTCGTGCTCTCCGTGCTTGTCGCGGCATTCGTTCACTACATCTTCGGCAACATCCGGCTGGGCGGCGGCCGCGGACCGAGCCTGACCCGCGGCGCGCAGATGCACCTGTTGATCCTCGTCGGCCTGGGCGTCCTGGTGCGCGCGTTCTCGTATTGGCTTCGCCGGTTCGGACTCTCGGTCGAGCGTTCCCCGCTGTTCGACGGGATTGGCAACACCGACGCCAATGCGCGCATCCCGGCCCTGAACATCATGGTCGGAGTCGCGATCGTCTGTGCGCTGCTGTTCTTCGCCGGCGCGCTCATGCGGTCGTGGATCCTTCCGGGCATCAGCTTGTCGCTTCTCGTGCTGACCGGGGTGCTCATCGGTGGCATCTGGCCGTTCGTCATGCAGTCGTTCCAGGTCAAGCCATCCGAGCCTGTGAAGGAAGCTCCCTACATTCAGCGCAACATCGCCGCGACGCGGGTGGCCTATGACATCGCCGATGCCGAGTCGCGGAACTACTCAGCCAAGACGTCGCTGACCGGACCGGAGTTGAGCCGCTCCGCCGAATCACGGGTCAGCTCGCGCTTGCTGGACCCCACCCTCATCGCCCCGGCCTTCGAGCAGCTGCAGCAGGTGCGCGGCTACTACACGATGCCCGAGACGCTCGACGTCGACCGTTATGGGCTCAAGAAGGGCGAGACGCCGCAGGACATCATCATCGCTGCCCGCGAGCTGAATCTCGACGGCCTGCAGGCTTCGCAGCGCAACTGGGCGAATGAGCACACCGTCTACACCCATGGTTACGGCGTGGTGGCCGCACGCGGCAACCTGCGTGGTCCGCAGGGCGCCCCGGTGTGGGTCGAGAAGGACATCCCGCCGGTGGGGAGCCTGAAGTTCAAGGTGCCTCCGCGCATCTATTTCGGTGAGTTCTCGCCGGACTACTCGATCGTCGGCCGGCCTGCGGGTGCGTCACCGATCGAGGTCGACATTCCGCGAGGCGATACCGGGGGCCAGGACAACTCGACGCAGAACACGTACAACGGCACCGGAGGCGTGCCGGTCGGATCGCTCTTCGCCAAGACCCTCTACGCGTTCAAGTTCGCCGAGCCGAACATCGTCCTGTCCAGCCTCGTCAACGACGCGTCGCGGATCCTCTACGAACGCCATCCGCGCGACCGGGTGAAGAAGGTTGCGCCGTGGCTGACGATCGACGGCGACGTCTATCCCGCGGTCGTCGACGGACGGGTGGTCTGGATTGTCGACGGCTACACCACGAGCAACCATTACCCGTACTCGCAGCACCGGTCGCTGCGCGAAGCCACCGACGACACCCTCACGCACGGCTCGACCAC
>DATFFJ010000138.1:0-8862 GCA_035250065.1 Aeromicrobium sp.
CCGACATCCTCAAGGAGGACCAGGGGCAGAACACCTGCCTGTTCTCCACCGAGTTCAGCCTGCGCTGCATGGCCGACATCCAGGAATGGTTCATCCAGAACGAGATGCGGAACTTCTACTCGGTGTCGATCTCCGGCTATCACATGGCCGAGGCGGGGGCGAACCCCATCAGCCAGCTGGCCTTCACGCTCGCCAACGCGTTCACCTACGTCGAGACGTACCTCGCGCGCGGCATGGACATCGACGACTTCGCACCCAACCTGTCGTTCTTCTTCAGCAACGGCATGGACCCGGAGTACACGGTTCTGGGTCGGGTGGCCCGCCGCATCTGGGCGATCGCGATGCGCGAGAAGTACCACGCCAACGAGCGCAGCCAGAAGCTCAAGTACCACGTGCAGACGTCAGGTCGGTCGCTGCACGCCCAGGAAATGGCGTTCAACGACATCCGCACGACCCTCCAGGCGCTGCTCGCGCTGCAGGACAACGCCAACAGCCTGCACACCAATGCCTACGACGAAGCCATCACCACGCCAACCGATGACTCGGTGCGGAGGGCCCTCGCCATCCAGCTCGTCATCAACCGCGAGTTCGGCTGGTCGATGAACGAGAACCCGCTCCAGGGTTCGTACCTCGTGGACGAGTTGACCGATCTCGTCGAGGCTGCCGTGCTGGCCGAGTTCGATCGCATCAGCGAGCGCGGCGGCGTCCTCGGCGCGATGGAAACCGGCTACCAGCGCGGCCGGATCCAGGACGAGTCGATGCTCTACGAACAGGGCAAACACGACGGCACCATCCCGATCATCGGCGTCAACACCTTCCTCAATCCCGGCGGAGAACCGGACCGCGCCGTCGAGCTGCGGCGGGCCAGTGAGGCCGAGAAGCAGTCCCAGCTGGACCGCGTGACCACCTTCCGCACCAAGCACAATGCCGAAGCGGCCGAGGCGATCGCCCGGCTCAAGCGGGCCGCGACGTCCGGCGAGAACATCTTCGGCGTGCTCATGGACGCGGCCCGGGTGTGCACGCTCGGCCAGGTGACCGAGGCGTTCTTCGAGGTCGGTGGCCAGTACCGAAGGAACGTGTGACGGTTCGCGTCTCTCGCATCGTCTCCGGCGGCCAGACCGGTGCGGACCGCGGAGCGCTCGACGCCGCGATCGAACTGGGCATCGACTACGGCGGATGGTGCCCGGTCGGTGGCTGGGCGGAAGACTTCCCCGAACCGCCGGGGCTCCTTGCCGTCTATCCCAACCTGACTCCGACAGAGGAGCCTGAGCCGTCGGTTCGTACTCGCCTGAACGTGCGCGACAGCGACGCGACGTTGATCGTGTGGGACGGTCGCGGCCCCTCGCCCGGAACGCAACTGACCATCGAAGCAGCGCGGGACCTCGGCCGGCCCACGCTGGTGACCCCCGGGGACGCCGACGATGTCCAGCTCTGGCTCGAGGATCTCGATCCGGGCGTCGTGCTCAACGTCGCCGGTCCTCGCGAAAGCACCCGCCCGGGAACCTATGCGCGCACGCTCGAACTCCTGCGGACCGTCCTCGGCTGAGCCACTAACATCGGCCGAGTGACAGAGAAGCCCCAGATCCCCGCTGACCTCAAGCCCGCCGACGGACGTTTCGGCTGCGGCCCGTCGAAGGTGCGGCCGGAGGCGCTCGAGAAGTTTCCCGAGCTGGACCGGTGGATGGGGACGTCGCACCGGCAGGCGCCGGTCAAGGACGTGGTCGGACGCGTGCGCGACGGGTTGTCACGCCTGTTCAGCCTGCCGGACGGCTACGAGATCGTACTGGGCAACGGCGGCTCCACCGCATTCTGGGACGTCGCTGCCGCCGGCCTCATCCGGCGCCGTTCGCTGCACCTCACGTTCGGTGAGTTCAGCGCGAAGTTCGCCGGCGTCGCCAAGGGCGCTCCGCACCTGGACGACCCCATCGTCGTCAATGCCGAACCCGGCACGGCACCGGCGCCAACGACCGATCCAGACGTCGACGCCATCGCGTGGGCGCACAACGAGACGTCAACCGGCGCCATGCTCGGCGTCGAACGGCCTGCCGGATCCGACGGTCAGCTCGTGCTGATCGACGCGACGTCGGGTGCCGGCGGCCTCCCGGTCGACGTCGGCCAGGCTGATGCCTACTACTTCGCGCCACAGAAGTCATTTGGCTCCGACGGCGGGCTGTGGCTGGCGGCGCTCAGCCCGGCGGCCATCGCACGGGCGGAGGAGATCGACGCGGCCAATGATGGACGCTGGATTCCCGAGTCACTGTCGCTCACGACGGCCATCTCCAACTCGCGTCTGAATCAGACGTACAACACGCCGGCGCTCGCCACGCTGTTCTTGCTGGCCGACCAGGTCGAGTGGATGCTTGCCGGCGGCGGCCTCGATTTCTGCGTCGAGCGGACGACGGCCTCCTCATCCCACCTGTACACCTGGGCGGAGAAGTCGGACGTGGCCAGCCCCTTCGTCGACGAGCAGCATCGCTCCCTGGTGGTCGGCACCATCGACTTCGCCGAGAGCATCGACGCGGCCGCCCTCGCCAAGACCCTGCGCGCCAATGGCATCGTCGACACCGAGCCCTACCGAAAGCTCGGCCGCAACCAGTTGCGCGTCGGCATGTTCCCGGCGATCGACCCAGCTGACGTCGAGGCTCTCACCGCCTGCATCGACTGGGTGATCGCGAACGACGCAGCGGTCACGGGTGGGGTGTCCCGGTGAAGGTGCTTGTGGCCGAGAACATCGGCGAATCCGGCATCAACCTGTTACGTGAGGCCGGCTTCGACGTCGACCTCGGCACCGACTGGTCCCGCGACGACTTGGAGGCGCGGATCAGCGACTACGACGGCATCCTGATCCGATCGGCCACGCAGGTCGACGCGGACCTGCTCGCCAAGGCCGTGAAGCTGAAGGCGGTCGGACGCGCGGGAGTCGGCGTCGACAACGTCGACGTCGACGCCGCCACCCGCCAAGGCGTGATCGTGGCGAATGCGCCGCAGTCCAATGTCGTGACCGCTGCCGAGCACACCATGGCGCTCCTCCTGGCGCTAGCCCGCAACGTCCCGCAGGCACATGCCTCCCTGACCGGCGGCGCCTGGGAGCGAGGCCGGTTCACCGGCGTCGAACTCCACGGCAAAGTGCTCGGCATCCTTGGATTCGGCCGCATCGGACAACTCGTGGCGGCCCGCGCGAAGGGCTTCGGCATGCGCGTCGTCGCGTACGACCCCTTCCTCGCCGAGGAGCGGTTCGGAGATCTCGGCGTCGAGCGGGCCACGACGCCGCTGGAGATCTACGAGTCGGCCGACTTCATCACGATCCACCTGCCGAAGACGCCGGACACCGAGAACTTCCTCGACGCCAAGGCGTTTGCGGCGATGAAGGACGGCGTACGCATCCTCAACGTGGCGCGCGGGCCGCTGCTGGATGATGCCGCCCTCGCCGAAGCGCTTGACTCCGGCAAAGTCGCCGGTGCCGCGCTCGACGTGTTCCGCAGCGAGCCCATCACCGAGCATCCGCTGTTCGGGCATCCTCGCGTCATCGTCACGCCCCACCTCGGCGCATCGACGAGCGAGGCGACGGACCGGGCCGGCTACCAAGCCGCCGAACAGGTCGTCGCGGCGCTCACCGGCGGCCCGGTGACGACCGCGGTGAACGTACCGGCGATCGCAGCCGATGACCTGGAGGCCGTGGGCCCGTTCCTCGTCCTGTGCTCTGCGCTCGGCCGGATCGCCGCCGGACTCGCGCCGACGCCGGCCCTCGACGGCATCGCGGTGGAGTACCTCGGGCACATCGCCGAGCGAGACACCCGGCTGCTCACCATTGCGGCGGTCAAGGGCGCCTTGGCCGGGCACACCGAAACGGCAGTCAACGACGTGAACGCCTTGCCGTTCGCTGCCGAGCGCGGACTGACCGTGACGGCAACCAACCAGCCGAAGGCCCGCGACTTCACCGACCTCGTGCGGGTGACCGCGACGGCCGGCGGATCCTCGACTCGGGTCGTCGGTACGGTCCTCGGCCAGCAGCACCGCCCGCACCTGCTGGAAGCGTGGGGCGCCCGGTTCAACGTCCAGCTGGAGGATCACATCGCGGTCTTCCGGTACAAGGATCAGCCCGGAATGCTCGGCCGCCTCGGCACGGCGCTCGGTGATGCTGGCATCAACATCGACTCCGCAGCCGTCGGCAAGGAGGAGAAACCAGAGGAAGCGGTGCTGCTGGTGACCACCGACCGCGCCGTCCCCGATGACGTGCTGGCGACGATCACGGCCAGCCCCGACTTCCACGAAGCCAAATCGGTCAGCCTGGAGTAGTCCCCCCGGCTACTCGTCGAACTCGGCTTCGAGGGCCTCTGCCTTCTCGGCTGCCTCGCCCACGGCTTCAATCTCCGCGCCGGTCAGCACAGAGTCAGCCGGTGAGACGCCGATCGCCATCTTCTTCTTTGCCACGATGTAGGGGCTCTCGCCCACGATGGCGTTGTGGCTGCCGCGGAACAGGTACTTGCTGCCCAGATTGATCATGGTCGCCAGCCGGTTGCGGTTGCCCAGGAGATAGGCGATGTGAAGCACGACCCAACTGATCCATGCGACGAATCCCTTGATGGGCACGCTTTTCCCGGAGAACGGGATCTGGACCTCAGCCACCGCCGACGACTTGCCGATCGTGGCCATGATGCCCTTGTCGAAGTACTTGAACGGTCCGCGATCGGGCTTGCCCGCCACCTCGCGCTTGATGAGGTGTCCGACGTACTTGCCGCCCTGAAGCGCTGGCTGTGCGAGTTGCGGCAGCGGGTCATCGGGATTGACGGCGATGTCACCGATCGCGAAGGTGTCTTCCAGCCCTTTCACGCGAAGGTGGTCGTCCACCTCGATGCGGCCGCCACGGCCCTGCGGGACGTTCCAGTCCTTCACCGTGTCGTGCGCCGTGACGCCGGTGGCCCAGACCGTCAGGCCGGCTGGCAGGAACTCCTGG
Organism: Aeromicrobium sp.; assembly: GCA_035250065.1. GTDB lineage: Bacteria > Actinomycetota > Actinomycetes > Propionibacteriales > Nocardioidaceae > Aeromicrobium. Next base: position 4,955 of record DATFFJ010000138.1, read on the forward strand.
TGGCCGTCGTGCTCGACGAGGACACCGTCCTTGCGCACCTCTTTCACGAGGGTGTCGAACCGGAGGTCGACCTTCCGCTCCTCGAGCGCCCTGCGTGCATAGGTGCGCAGCCGCTCCTTGAACGGAACCAGCACGCCCCCAACCGCCTCGACCAGCGTGACGTGGATCTTCTCTGGGTCCAGCTCGGGGTAGGTCACCGGCATGCTCTCGTTGCGGAACTCCGCGAACGCGCCTGCCGTCTCGACACCCGTCGGGCCACCGCCCACCACGACGATGCGCAGGTCCTCGTCCTGGCCGTTGATGGCGGCCTCCTCGAGGTAGGCGAACAGCTTGTCCCGCACGGCCAAGGCCTGCGATCGCTTGTACAACGGGATCGCGAACTCTTCGGCTCCGGGCGTGCCGAAGAAATTGGCTGTCACACCGTTGGCCAGGACGAGGTAGTCGTAGCTGACCGAGACGTCGCCGTAGAGCGCGAGCGTCTTGGTGAGGTGGTCAATGCTGACCACGATGCCCTTGTGGAACCGCACGTTCTTGGCCTTCGAGCGCACGGCCCGCAGGAACCAAGTGATGTCTCCGGGGTTCAGGCTTGCCGTCGCGACCTGGTACAGCAGCGGATTGAACGTGTTGTAGGTGTGCCGGTCGATGAGGGTGATGTCGACGTCGGCCTTGCGGAGCGCCCGGACGGCGGAGAGACCACCGAATCCACCGCCGACGATGACGACGTGAGGGCGCTTCTTGATCGTGGCCGGGGTCTGCGACATGCAGTTAGGTTATCGCGAGGGAGTGAGGGGCAATCGGGGGTCGAAGACCCACGAATTGACCGAGCGACGAGCGATCGTGGCGTCGCTCAGCGACGCGAATATCGGGGGCAAATCGTCAGCGCGATGCCGTCCACTGGCGAGCATCGTCGCGCAGGAGCAGCACGATCACGGCACCCGCGCCGGCCGTGGCCAGCAAGCCGATCGGCAGCATGACCAGGCCGAGGGCCGCCGTCGTCCACGCCCACCAGAGGGTCGCCGTTCGGCCGATCCGGCGGCGCGCGAGCAGTGCGATCCCGCCGAGCACCCCGGCGAGAGCCAGCGGCAAGATGACCACCGAGGCCCAGAACGAGATCTGCATCGCGAGCTCCAACTCCCGCTCGGTGAGGAGGTCACTGAAGGGGCCGGTCTTCACCGCCTCGACATAGGCAGCGCGCGCGAAGGCGTACACGGCAAGGAAGGTGCCGGCGAATCCGGCAGCCCCCAGCGAGCCGAGGACGGTCAGGAGCCCCGCCGTCATGACCGACGTCGGGCGGGTGACAGGGCTGGGTGCCGCCGGCAGCGGAGCTGGCGCGGCGACCTCAGCCGGCGAGGGTCTCGCATCGACCGCCGGAACCGGTTGGGCATCGACTGCCGGAACCGGCACAGCAGCGGCAGGCTCGCCGCGGTACCAGCGCCGGGCGTCCGACCTCCATAGCGCGCCGGCCGCCAGGAACAGCATCGTTGCCTGAATGACTCCGAAGACGCCGATGGGCAGCGAAACGAAGCCGGCCGCGACCGCCAGGATCGTGGTGATCACGCGCGCCGTCCGGTCGCCGCGCAGCGCGTAGATGGCGAACACCATGGCGGCAACCGAAAACGGCACCATCGCCAGGAAGAACCACCGCAGGTACCGAAGCACCTCGGCCATGCTGACCACGGCCCCGGCCGCAGCCAACTGTCGAAGGATCGGCCGAAGCGACGCCTGCATGTCGACTGTGGCCCAGTCCATCAGGGCGACGATGATTTCAGAGAGCGTCAGGAACGCCGTCACCGCGATGAACACGCACGCCAGCGTGACCACGGTCGGGCGCGGATGCTTCGACCGCTCACTGGTCGTGTTCGTGCTCACTTCCCTATCCCATCACAGCCGGTTCAACGGGTTGAGCCGGATGGCGGTGCCCATGCCGACGCCGAAGAAACTGGCCATGCGCGCCGATGCCCGCTCCTTGTTCTCCACCCGAATCACTCCGAGCAGCTGGCCGGCAAATCCGGTGCGATCGTGCTGGGCGAGTACATCGCTGACAAGGCGCCGGCCCAAGTCCGAGGCGCGGACTCCGACGACGTCCAGTGCGGCGCCTTGATTCAGGAGGTGCGCCGGTCCGCCCGACTCGACACCAACCTTGTGGTTCAGGTGCATGCCGATGGCATCGGCCACCTCAGACGCCAGCAGCGGGCTTGCTCCCAGCTCCAGAAGCTTCTCCTCGGAAACGTGCGCGCCGTGGACCGCGAAGCACCGGCACGCCATGCCGGAATCCCCGCTCGGGACCCGGTACTCGTCGGTCAGGCCGACGTCGTGCAGCAGGCAGGCGAGATAGAGCGTCTCGGCGTCGGCCTCGACGCCGTCCAGTTGTCCCAGCAGTCGACCGAACAGCCACGTTCGCAGCCCGTGGCGCAGCAGCCATGGCTCGTGGACCCGCTCGGCCCACACGGTCGTCGCGCGCACCAGATCCGTCACCGGCGGTAGTGCCGCGGCGGCGAGTCCGTCAGCACCCGACGACCGCCGGAAGCGCACCCTGCTTGGCAGATCTGCGCTGAGCACAGCGATCGCGCCCGCTTGGTGCGCGAGCCGTTCACGCCGGGTCAGTGCGCCGCCGGTTCGGTCGCGCCAGGCCCGCGTACCGACCGCGTCAGTCGGCACGAACCCGCGCCCGCCACGCCAGGAACGCCAAGACGACGGTCAGCGCTGCGAGCTCGACGATGGCGGTGACACCGTCCTTCTGTGTCTCGGCACTGTCCACGTCAACGATGTGGGAGACCGTGTGGAGGCCGTTCCACAGAGCAGCCAGCGCGAGGATGGGGAACCGATAGGCGGGCACCCGGGCAGCGAGAAGCAGGCCGATCCCGAAGGCCAGGAACGCGGCAGCTGAGTCGTGAATCAGGTGCTCATTGAGCGGCGGGAAGGCTGCGGCCGGAGAGGACTCCGGATCCACCGCCAACCAGCCGCCGATGGCGGTGGCCACCAGGCCGAGGAGAGCAATAAGCCAAGTCATGGACTCATCGTCCCATCGATCAGGCGGACGCGACCGTCAGCTCGTCACGCTCGGCGTCCAGGTCGACCTTGACCGCGTCGCCGTCGCGGACGTCACCGGACAGCAGCTCCTTGGCCAAACGGTCGCCGATGGCCTGCTGGACCAGGCGACGCAGCGGGCGGGCGCCGTAGGCCGGATCCCAGCCGGTCATGGCCAGCCACTCCTTAGCCGCCGGCGAGACATCCAAGGTGATCCGACGCGTCTCCAGCCGCTTGGCCAGGGAGGCCAGCTGCAACTCGACGATCTGAGTCAGCTCCGCCGTCGACAGCGGGTCAAACATGACGACCTCATCGAGCCGGTTGAGGAACTCCGGCTTGAACGACGTGCGCACGACCTCCATGACGGCGTCCTTCTTCGCCTGGTCATCCAAGGCCGGGTCGGCCAGGAAGACCGAGCCGAGGTTGGACGTCAGGACCAGGATGACGTTGCGGAAGTCGACCGTGCGGCCCTGGCCGTCGGTCAGCCGGCCGTCGTCGAGCACCTGAAGCAGGATGTCGAAGACCTCAGGGTGCGCCTTCTCCACCTCGTCCAACAGGACGACCGAGTACGGCCGCCGGCGGATGGCTTCGGTGAGCTGGCCGCCCTCTTCGTAGCCGACGTAGCCCGGAGGGGCACCCACGAGCCGCGCGACGCTGTGCTTCTCGGAGTACTCGCTCATGTCGATGCGCACGATCGCGCGGTCGTCGTCGAACAGGAAGTCCGCGAGTGCCTTGGCCAGCTCGGTCTTGCCGGTGCCGGTCGGGCCGAGGAAGAGGAACGAGCCGGTCGGCCGGTCAGGGTCGCTGATTCCGGCGCGCGAGCGGCGCACTGCGTCGGACACCGCGACGACCGCGGCCTGCTGGCCGACCAGGCGGCGGCC
>DATFFJ010000139.1:0-24466 GCA_035250065.1 Aeromicrobium sp.
TCGACCCCTCATCGCCGTTCTCGGGTGGCGCCTTGCTGGGCGATCGAGTCCGAATGTCTGAGCACGACACCGACCCTGAGGTCTTCATCCGGTCCATGGCGAGCCGGGGCCATCTCGGTGGGCTCGCCGGTGCGGCGCCGCAGGCCTTGCGTGTGCTCGACGCGGCGGGCTGTGACGTGATCGTCGTCGAGACCGTCGGGGTCGGACAGTCCGAAGTCGAGATTGCCGGGATCGCGGACACGACCTTGGTGCTCCTCGCGCCGGGGATGGGCGACGGCATCCAGGCCGCGAAAGCCGGCATTCTCGAGATCGGCGACATCTTCGTCATCAACAAAGCAGACCGCGAAGGTGCCAACACCACGCGGCGCGAGTTGCGCTCGATGATCGGCATGCGCGCCGACGATGGGGACTGGACGCCACCAATCGTGTTGACCGTCGCAACCAAGAGCGAGGGCACCGACGAGGTGGTGGACGCGATCGACAAGCACTTCGCGTACCTCAGCGAGTCCGGCGGATTGAACCGCCGGCGCGTTGGTCGTGCTCGCCGCGAGATCGAGGCGCTGGCTCTGGCCTCCGTGCAGCGACGGTTGGGCAAGCACGCCGCCGGCGCTGAGGAGCTGGCGGCCGAGGTGGCGGCCGGGGAGCTGGATCCGTTTGCCGCCGCCCGCCGTCTGCTCGACCATTCCTAGCCGCCCGCAAGGCTCTCCGAGCGATCCGGCGCGTGGGGTACCTCCCGCGCTGACCTGGCGCGGGGGACGGTCGCGTGCGCTCGCACAGGGTCGCTTGGGCTGGGGGTACCGCCCTGCACGCGGAGCGTGCTTGGGGGAGTGCCGGACGGGCGGAGGCCGGCTGCCGGCAACGAAATAGGATGGAGCAATGAGCTTCTCTCGACCGGGCGCGGTCGACCTGTCCGGACTGGCCGGATCGCCGGACGACGGAACCTCCGACGGCCCTGCGGGCCGGTGGGCGTTCGACGTCACCGACCAGAACTTTCAAAGCGACGTCCTGCAGGCGTCGATGCGCTACATCGTGGTGCTCCATCTCTGGTCGCCGCGGTCGTCCCAGAGTCAGGCCTTCAACGAGGTCCTCGGCCGCGTCGTCGACAGCTATGACGGGCGGCTCGTCCTCGCTCGGGTCGACGTCGATGCGAACCCGGCGATCGCCCAGGCCCTCGGCGCTCAGGCCGTGCCGCTCGTGGTCGCCATCCTGAGCGGCCAGCCAGTCCCGCTCTTCCAAGGGACGCTCGGCGACGAGGACATCCGGCAGTACTTCGATCAATTGGTCACCGCAGCTGTCCAGAACGGAGTGACCGGCCGGGCTGAGCCCACCGGGGACGCCGAACCGGCAGCATCCGATGAGGAGGCGAACGACGCCCCTGACCCGCGGTTTGCGGCCGCCGACGAAGCGCTCGGAACGGGTGACCTCGACGCCGCGATCGCCGAGTACGAGCGGCTGCAGGCGCAAAACCCGGGCGACGACGAGATCGCCGAGCGCTTGGCGGGCGTTCGTCTGATCGCCCGCACCCGTGGGGCCGACCTCCATGCTGCCCGGGCTGCCGCGGCCGAGCACCCGGATGACATCGATGCGCAGTTCCTGATCGCCGACCTCGACGTCAGCGGTGGTCACGTCGACGATGCCTTCGGACGCCTGATCGACCTGGTCGGCCGCCTGTCCGGCGACGACCGCGAGCGTGTTCGGGCTCGCTTGGTCGAACTTTTCACCGTGGTGGGAACGGCCGACCCGCGGGTGGCTCAGGCGCGTCGTGCACTGGCCTCGCGCTTGTTCTAGCGTCGAGCCCAGGCATCGAGAGAAGCGACGACATGCAGACCAAGGTGATCGGCACGGCTGTGCTGGCGCTTGGCGCGGTCGTGGCTGTCCTCGGGCTGGCACTCATGGCGATCCTCGGGCCGGACGGTCGCTTCACCAGCGGGCCTCATCCCGTCGACGTCGACGGCGTGGCGGTCGTCACCGCCCCGACGGTGATCTCGTGGAAGAACGTCGAGGTCGAGATCCTCGCCGAGTTGCCGGCCAGCAAGCCGGTCTTCGTTGGGGTCGCCAACAGCGTCGACGTTCAGGCGTACCTGAAGGGCGTCCGGCGGCTTGAGGTGACGTCCTTCGAGACTCCGTGGAAGCTACGCACCCGCCAGGCGGCGGGGCGGGACGCGTTGCCCGGCGCGCCCACAGCCGTCGACTGGTGGCGGGCCCATTCGGCCGGACTCGGCGGCGCCGCCATCAAGACGCGGTTGCCGGACGAGACGGTGTCCGCCGCCGTCCTCGCGGTCGGTTCGAGCAACCTGCGCGGGCTGAAGGTGACCATCGCCTACGGGCTGCAGGGCGCCTTCCTCAAGGGGCTTGGCCTGATGTTGGGTGGTGCCGGCCTGGCGGGGGCCGGGATCCTTGCCCGCCGTGGCGAGTCCCTCTGGGAGACCGACGAAGCGACCGGGGCCGACGAGACCTGGGAGGGTGATGAGAGCCCTACGGTGATCCTGCCGCGCCACCCGAAAGTGCAGCGGATCGCCCCGCACCCTGCATCAACGCAGTCGGCAGCGGCGGCGGATGCCGACGAAGAAGACACGGCGGACGAGGAAGTCCACGAGGTCTACGTCTACGTCGATGAACATGGCGTTGAGCACGAGATCTCGGCGGAGGAGGCCGCGCAGTATGAGGTGGTCGACCAAGTCGAGCAGATCGTGGAGGCCGCGGCGCCAGCACCAGCACCAGAGCCGGAGCCGGCGCCTGAGTCAGAGTCGGACGAACCGGTGACGTACTTCTGGGTGGACGAGAACGGCGTCGAGCACGAGGTGACCGAGGACGAGCTCCACGAGTTCGAGCTGTACGACGAGGACGAGTCATGAGCCGCGCCCTGCGCACGGCCGGCGTCGTCGCTTTCGCTGTGCTGGCCTCCGGGACGCTGTCGGGATGCGGTGCGATCCCGCAGCCACGTCGCGATGTGGCGCTGGAGCAGGCCGCCAACCCGACGGACGTCGCGGAGATCCTCGGCCGCTACCGCGAGGTGCGCAACACCGCGATCAGCCTGCTCGACCCGAAGCCGCTTTCCATCGTCGAGACCGGCCCGGTGCTCGCGATCGACACCGGCTCGTTCGATGTCGCTCAGCGGCTTTCCCGAACCCAGCCGGAGGACGAGCGTCAGCTGCAGGTGACGTCGGTCGAGACGCCGAAGTTCTCGCAGTACCCGCTGTGGTTCATGGTGACGGCGTTCGACCCGGCCTCGCGGGTCGATGTCGTTCAGATCTTCGAGCGGCTGACACCCGTCGACCCGTGGCTCCTTGTTTCAGCGCCGCAGACACTGCCATCGACGCGGCTGCCCGGCCTCCGGCACGACGGCGATCACGTCATCCCGGTTGCGGCCGGCAACGGCAAGGGAATGTCGATGTCCCCGCAGCGGGCCGCAGCGTCGTATGCCAAGGCGCTGGCCAGCATGTCGGGGTCGTCGGCTGTCGCACGCGACGACTTCATCAAGAAGATGCGAACCGCGTTCGAGCAAGCCAATCGGCTTGAGGGCGTCCGGGTCACTCAGACGTGGGCAGCCGAGCGCGTCGAACACGCGCTGCGCACCGATGACGGGGGAGCGCTGGCCTGGGTGACGCTGCTGCGCCTCGACACTTACACCGTGCAGCCGGGCATCAAGGTGTCGTGGCCGGACGGATCTCCGCAGCAGGCGTTCTTGGCCAATGGCATCTCCGGTTCCGGCAAGCTGCGGTACTACCACCAAGTGCTGCTTCACATCCCCGGTGGGAGCGAGGGCGAGCCGCGCGCGCTCGGCCACTACGGCGGTGTCGTCAGCGCCAACACGCAGGCTGCGCTGTCGCCGATCCCGGCCCCGGGATCGGACCCCCTGTCTCCGAGCGACCCCTTCCCGATCCCCGGCGCTTCTCCGGGTCAAACGACGGTACCCGGATGGCCGAACATCCTGCCCACGCCAACGCCCACTGACGACGAGGACTCGGAGGACGAGGACTCGGAGGACGAGGAATCGGACGACGAATCGGAGGACTGACGTCAGCTGTCGGGTCCCGGCTCCGCTTCCCGATACGGTGCGATGCCGCCGGCTCGCACGGCGTCCAACAGTTCGCGGGCAGCATCCGTGGCATGCGTCGCGACGGCTTCGTCGTCGCACCACTCCACGCCGGCGATCTCGGTGGGTTGCAGCCGCATCGTGTCGACGACCGAAGCATCGGCCACGCCGAGATCAAAGAGCATGACGCACGCGTCGTCCCAGCCCCGCCAGGCGGGCAGCCAGTTCACCGTGATGAGTCCCTTCACGCTGACGGTGATTCCGAGCTCTTCCTGCAGCTCGCGCACGAGGCCGTCGGCGGGCGATTCGCCGACCTCGACCACGCCGCCAGGCAGGTCCCACTCCGGCTTGTAGGTCAGGCGGCACAGCAGGACACGGTCGTCGGCGTCGCGCAGCAGCCCTTGGGCGATGATGCGTTTCGTCGGCAGGCCGGCGTTGAGCAGGGCGATGAAACCCTCGCGGCTGTTGGCCGGGGGGTCATCGACGAGGCGCGCGAGCAGGGCCCGGTCGGTCTCGCCGGGAGCACCGCGGAGGATGCCTTCGCGACGTAGCCCACAGATCGAGGCAGCACGGACATCGGTGAGGTTGTCGACCGGAATCCGCGCTTCCACCCGCCGGAAGCCGAGGTCGTCGAACGCGTGCGCCAACGTGAGCTGAAGGATGCGGATGGCCATTCCCATGTCGGGATCGCCCTCGGCATCGGTGACCTTCCACCGCAGCGATGCCGTGGAGCGCGACTCGCGTCGCAGTGCGATGGTGCCGCAGCGATGGCCATCGACGAGCACGGCCCACCCATCGAACTCGTCGTCGCCTGTGGTCGGTTCGAGCGTGAGGTCGCCGGAGGTGAGCGCCGTTGCGGCCGTCATGGAGCCAGCCTAGAGGCCGACCCTGCCGCCCATGCTCCTAGTGTTGGCGCGTGGACGCACTCGAGCAGCTCCTCGACGGTGTGAAGGGCTTCATGCCGCCGGACGAAGGTGCCCTGCTGTACCGATGGGCGTTGGAACAGCTGCCGCAGGGCCCGGCGCTCGAGGTGGGGACGTATGCCGGCAAGTCGGCCATCTATCTGGGCTCGGCTGCCGCGCAGGTCGGTGGCACGGTGTTCACCGTCGACCATCACCGTGGCTCGGAGGAGAACCAGGCCGGCTGGGAGCACCACGATCCGGACACGGTCGATCCCGAGTTCGGCCTCATGGACACGCTTGGGATGTTCCGCAAGAACCTCGCTCGTGCCGGGCTGGAGGACTGGGTCGTGGCCATCGTCGGTGCCTCAGCCACCGTGGCGCGTTGGTGGCGGACGCCGTTGAGCCTGCTGTTCATCGACGGCGGCCACGGCGTCGAGCCAGCCCGAACCGATTACCGATGCTGGGCGCCCTGGGTTGCACCCGGCGGAGTCCTGATCATCCACGATGTCTTCCCAAACCCGGCCGAGGGTGGACGTCCGCCCTACGAGGAGATCTACCTGCCAGCGCTGGAATCGGGTCTGTTCGAGGAGGTTGAGGCGCTGGGCTCGATGCGCGTCCTCCGCCGCGAGCCAGGCTAGAGACGAAGCAGGCTCAAGCCTTGGCGGAGACCAGACAGTCGCAGTCGACAGCCAGCTCCGGAATGGCCGGTAGTGAGTCGCCGCGCATGATCCCGGCGCCCGGCGTCGAGGTGCCGAACGTGCTGCCCAGCGCATCGGTCGCGAGGATGACGGCGGCTGCCGTGTACGTCGTCTGCTCGACCGGCCAGAAGACGTCGCCCTTCTCCGGATCACCGTAGACAAGACCGGTCCAGTAGGCCCCGGACGCGTGCCGAAGGTGCTGCATGTCGGCGTACACCTCAAGGGCACGCGGGTGGTCATCGAGCGCGTCCAACGCCATGGCGAGCTCGCAGGTCTCCGCACCGGTGACCCACGGGTTGTCGTCGACGCACCGGACGCCGTAACCGGCCTTGACGAAGTCGGGCCATCGAGGATCGAGGAGGTCGAGCCCGTCCTGGCCGCGCACGGCTCCACCGAGCACGGGGTAGTACCAATCCATCGAGAACCGCGACTTGTCGGCGAAGAGATCCGCGTGGTGGCGCACGGCATGTCCAAGGCGACCGGCCGCAAGCTCCCATTCCGGCTGCGGATCGGCGAGCAGCTCGGCCAGCGCGATCCCGGCGCGCAGCGACTGGTACACCGACGAGGAGGCGGTCAACAGGCAGAACTCGTCGACGGGGGTCCACTGGATGCCGCCGAACGGGACCTGGAGCGAGACGACCCAGTTGAGGCCCCGCCGCACGCTGTCCCAGTGCCGCTCGAGAAGCGAGCGGTCCTGTCGGATCAGCCAGTGATGCCAGAGCCCCACCGCGAAGTACGCGCTGCAATTCGTCTCGCCGCGGGCATCCTCGACGGATCCGTTGACGATCTTCATCGGCCACGAGCCATCGGCCCGCTGCATCGTTGGTATCCAGTCGAAGGCGCGCTCTGCGGCCTCGATCTCGCCGCCGACCAGCAACGCCATGGCCGCTTCAACGTGATTCCAGATGTCGACGTGCTCGCCGGGCGACCAGGGGATGGCGCCTGAGGGCTCTTGCACGGCGGCAATGGCTGCAGCCGTCGCGCGAACATCGGCCTCGGACAGAACGCCGGGTACGGACGGCGCGGTCATGCCGGCGGTGCGATCGGGGCGGATGGCTTGTGGAAGTAGAGGACGAGGCTCTTGCCGATGATCGGGTCGAGAAGGGCGCTGGCCCACTGCAGGATCTTGGGCTGCTTGACGATCTCCCACACCAGCAGCCGGTGGTAGGCCTTCACCAGTGGATGCTGGTCATTGTCGACGCCGACCGCGCACTTGATCCACCAGTAAGGAGTGTGCAGACCGTGCGCGTAGTCCTGGCCGTCGAACACCATGCCGGCCTTGGTGACCTTGTCGATCAGTTCGGCGTCGGTGTAGATGCGGATGTGGCCGCCCGGGGCATTGTGATAGTCCGGTGACAGCTTCCAGTTGATGATCTCGGGGAACCAGCGCGGCACCGACACCGCCAGCGTCCCGCCTGGGCGCAGGACACGCACGAGCTCCTGGATCGCCTGGATGTCGGCGGGGACGTGTTCAAGAATTTCGGCGGCGATGATGCGATCGAATTCGTCGTCGGCGAAGGGCAGCGCCAGCGCGTCGCCTTCCTTGATGTCGGCGTCAGCGCCCTCGGGTACCTCGCCGGCATCCTTCATGGCACCGAACAACTCGCGGACCTTGGCCAGCTCGTCGGCGTCCTGATCGAAGGCGATGACGTCGCCGCCGCGGCGGTAGGCCTCGAACGCGTGGCGACCGGCACCCGCTCCCATGTCGAGGATCCGCTCGCCGGGCTTGAGTCCCAGGCGATCAAAGTCGACGGTCAGCATCGTGTTCCTTCCGGTATGCGGCGATGGCGTCCTCGTAGGCGCTCGTCATCTTCATGGCGACCGCGCGCCAACTGAAGAGTCGTTCGACGCGCGCCCGGCCGGCGGCGCCGTACGCCGCCCGCTTGGCCGGATCGTCGAGCAGCTCAGCGATCGCGGCGGCCAGTTCGTTGACGTCACCCGGCTCCACCAGCGTCGCGGCCTCGCCGGATGGCCCAGTCACCTCCGGGATGGCGCCGGCGCGTGACGCGACGAGCGGCGTGCTGCACGCCATCAGCTCGGCCGTCGGCAAGGAGAATCCCTCGTACAGGGATGGGACGCACGCAATCTCGGCCGAGCCCATGAGCTCGACCAGCTCTCCGTCGCTGATGCCGGAGACGAACCGGACCGAATCGGCGATGGCCAGCTGGTCGATCATCTTCTCGGTGCGACCGCCGCTGACCGGCTTCGTCACCAGGACGAGTTCGATATCGCGTTCGGTGCGCAGCTTCGCAAATGCCTCGAGGAGGGTGGCGATGCCCTTCATGGGGGCGTCGGCACTGGCCATCGCGATGATCCGGCCAGGAACCCGGGGCGCGGTCGGCGGAACGAACTTGTCGTCGACGCCGAGCAGGATGCTCTTCGTCCTCGCGAGGTCGACGCCGAACTCGGTGGCGATGTCCCGGCGCGAGCTCTCCGACGGGGTGATGACGACGGACAGCTGCTGGGCCACCTTCGCCTGCATCCGGACAAACGAGTACCAGCGCCGCAACCCGAAACGCTTCTTGAAACCGCGCCAGCCACCGCCCTTGGCTGCGGCGAGCTCGATGCGGCGGTCGAACGAGATCGGGTGGTGGAGCGTCGTGATGAGGGGAAGCCCGAACGTCTCGACCGCCAGGATCGGAGGCGCCAGCGTCTGGTTGTCGTGAACGATGTCGAACTCATCCGCGCGCGCACGGAGCAGTTTGACCACGCGACGAGCGAAGGTCAGCGGCTCGGGAAATGCCCCGGTGCGCATGCGCGCCCATTCTTCGATGTCGATGCGGTCACGAAACTCGCTCGGCCGCGGGTTGCGGAACGGATCGGGTTCGGCGAACAGGTCGAGGCTCGGCACTTTCGTGAGGTGAACGCCCGGGTCGAGGTTCGGGTACGGCTGACCGGAGAACACTTCGACGCGGTGCCCGAGGGCCGCGAGCTCACGGGTTAGATGACGAAGGTAGATGCCCTGCCCGCCCACGTGGGGGTTGCTGCGGTAGGACAGCAGCGCGATATTCAACTGACCCATGGGGTGGGGGTCTCCCTTCGCCTCGACCGGGGCCCCCTCGGTCGACGTTCGGCAATCCTACCGAGGGGTAACGAGCCCAGTGACCCGATATCTAGAACGTGTTGCAGACTTCACACCTTCACCCCGCCCTGCCTGAGGTGGACCGTCGCGATGAGTGTGGCCAGTGAAGCTGCCTGCAGCCCCGCGATGATCGCGATGAGCAGACCCAGGTGGTGCTCGTAGAGCCCGCCGGCGAGTGCGCCTCCGGCCAAGGCCCCGAGCCCTTGGGCCGTGGCGAAGACGCCGTACGCCGTGGCCAGGCGTTCGCCCGGGACGAGGTCGGCGACGAGCGCTTTGACCGTCGAGTCCTGGACGGCTGTGGCCACGGCCCATACCGCGACGCCCATAAGCACAACGCCGAGTCCATCGGCGAAGACCAGTGCGGGGACAGTGGCGACGAACACCGGCAGCGCGTAGAGGATGCGCGGTCCGACGCCGTCGTAGGCAACGCCCGACGCCAGTGCGGCGAGGGCCTGGACGGCCATCGCACCGGCGTAGACCACCGGCACCCACGCCGTGGCCACCAGATCGGCGCGCACCAGGTGCACCGACATCACGCCAAAGGTCATGAGGCCGACGGTGGAACAGGCGCAGGAGAGTGAGAACGCCCAGAAAGACCGCGGGAACGGCCCGGTGGGTGTGGTCTCCGGCACGTCGACCGGGGTGGGTTCGTCGAGATTGGTGCCCTGGCGCAGCACGCCCAACAGCACAATCGTCACGAAGCCAGGAACGGCGAGGATGGCGAAGCCCGCCCACAGATGGCCGGTGACCGCGGCGAGACCCGCGACGAGGAGCGGTCCGCCAAACGCGCCGACCTGGTCGAGCGCCTTGTGGACGGCGAAGCCGCGCCCCCGCCCCACCGGCTTGGCCATGCGGGCGAGGAGCGTCGACTTCGACGGGCTGCGGATCGCCTTGCCGGTGCGCTCCAGGATGATCAATCCGCTGGCAACCGCCAGCCCGGCGGCGCCGATGAACGGTGTGATGGCCAGCAGCGGAACGCTGACGGCGGTCAGTACGTAACCCTGCACGGTGAGTTGCCAGTGGCGTCCGGTCCGGTCGGCCAGCGGGCCACTGACCAGCCGAAGGCCGAGTGCGATCGCCTCACCGGCTCCCGTCACCAGTCCGACCACGAAGGCGGATGCGCCGAGCGACAGCAGCAATGGGCCGGAGGCGGACCGCATCCCTTCGTAGACCATGTCCGCAGCCAGGCTGACGTAGCCGAAGGTGAGAACCGTCCGCCACGGACTCCATGTCGCAGCCACCGACCCAAATTAGTGGACGTGCACAACGGTCTACCGCAACGCCATGAGTAGTCTCGCCGCATGGGAGAGTTCGTGCGCCTTGACGTTGACGGTGGTGTCGGGACACTTCGTCTCGATCGCCCGAAGATGAATGCCCTCGATGCCCAGGTGCAACGCGAGTTGATCGATGTGGCCAAGGAGGCAGACACCCGCGCTGACGTGGCCGCGGTCGTCATCCACGGCGGTGAGCGGGTGTTTGCCGCCGGTGCGGACGTCAAGGAAATGGCCGACATGACCTTCGATGTCATGGACCAGCACTCGCACCTTCTGCAGGACTTCACCAAGGCCCTCGCCGCCATCGGCAAACCGACGGTTGCTGCCATCACCGGTTTCGCTCTGGGGGGAGGCCTCGAGGTCGCGCTCACGGCAGACGTGCGGTTTGCGGCCGAAGACGCCAAGCTCGGCCAGCCGGAGATCCTGCTGGGCATCATTCCCGGAGCCGGCGGCACGCAGCGGCTTTCCCGCCTCGTCGGATCGGCCAAGGCCAAGGACCTGATTTACACCGGCCGGTTCGTCGACGCGACCGAGGCACTCTCCATGGGGCTGGTCGACGCCGTTCACCCCGCCGCGGACGTTTACGCCAAGGCGGTGGAGTGGGCGTCGCAGTTTGTCGGCGGGCCGGCATTGGCGCTTCGCGCAGCCAAGGTGGCCATCGATGAGGGCATCGACGCCGACCTCGACGACGGGCTCGAGGTGGAGCGTCGTGAGTTCGCCGGGCTCTTCAAGACGCGTGATCAGAAGGCCGGAATGCAGTCTTTTGTCGAGAACGGTCCAGGGAAGGCCTCGTTTGAGGGACGCTGACGGCCCTGAAATGCCTGCGGGGACCGTGTGACGCAAGTAACGATCTGGGGCATACTGAAGCACGACATGACCCCGGGCCTAGGGAGATGCTGAGTCATGGCCGACGCCAAAGAGCCGGCTGACCGCCGACATGATCCGCTGGCTTTTGCCGCGGAGATGATCGAGCGCGCCGAGCGCGAGGCCGCCGAGGACGAAGAAGCCGACACTCCCGAGGCGGCTGGACGGGCCAAGCCGGTGGAGCCCGAAGAGGAGCCCGCCGCCAGCGACCAGCGGGCCGAAGTTGAGAAATCGCCCAAAGCACCGGATGTGCTGGGCGAAGCGGCGGCACATCTTGACGCCGATGCCGATGCCGATGCCGATGCCGACGCTGACGCTGACGCTGACGTCGAGGGCGACGTCGAGGGCGAGCACGAGGACGACGAAGCGTCGGATGGGCGCGCGCGACGGGTGCGCGCCGCCCGATCGAAGCGCCAGTCCGCGCTCGAGAAGCGGCGTCGTGAGCGGGCCGCGGCCCGCGCGCTGGGCAAGCGCCATGCCCGCGACCGCGATGCCGACCTGGCTCCCGAGGCCCCTCCAGTCGCGACTCCCACCGAGAACGAGCCCGTCATCGAGCAGGAGATTGAGCCCATCTCGGAGGCTGCGGCGGTGGAACAGCCAGCAGCTACGCTGGACGACACTGCGCTCATGTCGACGGTTGACGACGAGCGCGCGTCGGACGAGGGCTCCGGGGTGAGCCTCGACGTGGGCCAGAATGCGGGCCCAGAGGAAGACATGGCGGCTGCGGCTGCGCCGGAAGCTGAGTTGAGCGAGGCGGGGCCAGAGCCCGTCTCTGATGAGGGGGAACCACCGGTGACCAAACCGGACAACGTGCAGGAACTTTCAGCCGAAGCATCGGAGCCCGCGGACGACCTTTCGGTATCGGCACCACCTGCCACCCCACCGGGCGATTCCGGCGACATGAGTTTCGCCGAGAAGCTTGCTGCCGCCAGCGCCGCAGCCCAGGAGCGAGTCCACGCCGCTCGGCTGGAGGCGAACCGGCTCATGGAGCAGGCGGCTCACGAACGACTCGAGGCGGCTCGTCGCATCGAGGCCGAAGAGGAGAAGCAACGCGAGGCTGCGGCAGCCAAACTGCAGCAGGCCGAGGAGGCTGCCGAGGAGCGCGTCGCCGCGGCCCGGCTCGAAGCCGAGCGCGTCGCCGCAGACATCCAGAGGGAGCGCGAAGCAGCGGCAGCCAAGATCGTCATGCTTCAGCGCGAAGCCGACGAACGTGTCGCCAAGGCCAAGATGGAGGCTGAGCGCGAGGCCGAGCAACGGCTTGCCGCGGCCAAGGCCGAAGCGGACCGTCGGTTGGCAGAAGCCGAGCAGCAGGCCAAGGACGAGGCCGCCCGCCGGCTGGCCCAGGCCGAAGCGGAGGCCAAGGAGTCGGCGGCTCGCCGCGCCGAGGCCGCCGAATCTGACGCCCAGCGTCGGATCCAGGAGGCGCAGGAGGAGGTCGCCCGGCTCAAGGCACAGGCGCAGTCCGAGCGCGAGGCCGCGATGAAGCAGTTGGAGGCCGAGCGCACGGCAGCGGCGACGCAACTGGCCGAAGTCCGGATGGAGGCCGAGCGCATCGCTGAGGATGCGCGCAAGACGTCGGCGGCCCATGTGTCGGCAGCCAAGTCCGAAGCCGAGCGCATCTCTCAAGAGATCGCCGCCGAACGGCTCGCCATCGCTGTTCGGGTCAAGGACGCTGAGCGGGCGGCCGAGGAGAAATTGGCGCTGGCCAAGGCCGAGGCCGATCGCCTGCAGGCCGAGGCCGATGAGCGTCACCGCGCCTCGACTGCCGCGCTGCAGAAGGAACGTGACGAGGCACGGGCGACCGTTGCCCGAGCCACCGCCGAGGCTGAGAAGGTCGCGCAGGATGCCGCCGCCGAGCGTGCGCTTGCTCAGGCGAAGATGGCCGAGGCCGAGCGGCTGGCGGAGGAGCGGGCGCGCGAGGCCGAACGGCGCATCGCTCAAGCTGAGCAGGACGCAGCCGAGCGCGTCGCGCGGGCCGAGGCCGAGGCCCGCCGCATGGTCGGCGAGGCTGAGCAGGACGCCAAGGCTCGTGTCGAGGCGGCCAAGAGCGAAGCCGAGATGGTCACGGCTGAGTCAAAGCGTCGCGCGCAGGAGCGGCTGAGCCAGGCTGTCGCGGCCGCGCGCGAAGCGGCCGAGGAGAAGCTGCGCGAAGCGGAGAACACCGCCATGGAGTGGGTCCGCGCCGCAGAGGCCGAGGCCGAGCGCGTCGCGCAAGCGCACATCGTGGCCGCCAACCAAGCGAGCCTTGACGCGCCGATTCTTCCGCCACGCCCCGAGTTCGGGGCATATGCGGCTGAGCCGCCGGTCATCGAATCGAAGCCGGAGGGGGCCGCCGACGACACCCCGGAGCTTGAACAGCCGACCGCCGACGAGGCGGACGCCGAGGATCAGCCCCAGGAGGTGAGCGGGGACGAGGGGGCACTCGCCTCCGCCACCAAAAGAAGGGTCGTCCGCCGCCGCTGATGTACTGACCGCGGGCGACATTGCGTCCGCGGTGCCCGAACCCGAGGTCCGCGACGTTCCGGAGGCTCCGGTCGGCGACCGGGTCTCGCGCGCAACCGAGGTGCCGTCCGACCTGCCGCCGCCGGTCGTCCCGCCGATCGCTCCGGAGGCCCCGGCGGCCGGGCGAGACGCGGACCTTGCGGCAACCGGCCGGATGGAGCCGGTTGAGCCCACCGCCGAGCCGGAACTCGACCCGCGCGAGCTGAAGGCGCTGTCGCGTCAGGAACGCAAGGAAGCCAAGGCGGCGCTCCGCCGTGAGCAGCAGGAAGCGCGCAATGCGGCCCGCCAGGCAAAGGCGCAGGCAAAGGCCGCCGCCAAGGCCGAGCGGGCGGCAGCGGAGGCCGACGCCGGGGTCGACGCAGACACGGGCGCCGACGAGGACGTCATCGCGAAGATCCCCGAAGACGTCGCATCGGATGTCCCGGACGTGCCCGAAGGCGATCAGGCCGGCGCCGAAGCGCCGGAATCGGTCACGAGCGAGCCAGAACCAAGCGATCCCCGGGCTCGCGCCGCGCAGCGTGTCCAGCGTCGTCTGGGCAAGGACGCCGAGAAGCTGTCGGCTGCCGAGGCACGCGCCCGCGCGAAGGACGAGGCACGTCGTCGTCGAGCGCAGGCCAAGGAGCAGCGGTCGGGCGTGGTCGCCGAAGAGGTGGTTCGCCCCCCCGAGGAGCCGGCCGAGAGGAACCTCGCTGAGGACGTCTCGGTCGTCGAGCCGGAGCCAGCCGACGAACTGCTTGTCGACGAACCGCGCGCTGACGCGTCGGTAACCACCGACGAGCCGGTTGTCGAGGACATGCTGGACAAGCCGGAGCCCGGGCTGCCGAAGCCACTCATCGGGCAGCGCATCGATGAGCCTGCGCCCGACGATGCCGGAGAACCAGATTCGACCGCGGTCGAGATGCTGGAAGGCGAGCCCGAGCCGGAGACGCAGCCGGAACCGGAGCCGGTCACCGACTGGAAGCCTGAGGGGACCTCCTCAGCCGGGGCTGCCGCCGAGACGCGCGAGATTCCGAAGCCGACGCCGACCACGTTGCCGATGGACGGTGAGGAGGAGCCGAAGACCCGCGCATCGATGTCGACCGTCGCCGGAATTGTCGGCCTCATCGCCTTGGGTATCTCGGTGCTCCTGGCTGTCGGGGCGTTGCTCGTGGCCCTTGGCTTCGATTCGGGCGGGTTGTACGAGGGCCTGCGAACGGTCGCCAACCTCTTGGTGGGCCCGCTCGAAGGCGCGTTCGACTTCAGTGGCGCGAATGCCGAGCGCAAGGAGCACTTCCTGGCGTGGGGCGCCGGTTCGATCGGCTACCTGCTGATCAGCTTCGTCGGACAGGCCGTCCAGCGCGCCAACGACGAGGGCTGAACCGCGGGACGTCCGCTGCGTCAACCCTGAGTTCGCGCTGATCAGTGCAGATGGGTAACATTCCCGGGGGTCGGGCGCGCCTGACCCGTCTTCCTATCTGACACAGGAGGGTCCTTCGTGACCAACATCGTTGTCGCGGTGAAGTACGTCCCGGACGCCACCGCAGACCGCAAGTTCAACGCGGACAACACCGTCGACCGTGAAGGCGTCGATGGCCTGTTGTCCGAGCTCGACGAATACGCCGTCGAGCAGGCCCTGCAGATCATCGAAGCCGGCGACGGTGAGGTCACGGTCCTGACCGTGGGCCCGGCCGACGCCGCCGATGCCGTGCGCAAGGCCCTGCAGATGGGTGCTGACAAGGGTGTTCACGTCGTCGATGACGCCGTGCATGGCTCGGACGTCTTCGCGACCGCCAAGATCCTCGCCGAGGCGATCAAGAAGCTCGACCACGACCTGGTCCTCTTCGGCATGGGTTCGACCGACAGCAACACCGGTGTCGTTCCATCCCTGGTCGCCGACCTTCTCGGCGTTCCGGCCGTGACCTTCGGCAGCAAGCTGACTGTCGACGGCAGCACCGCCACCATCACCCGCGACGGCGACACCGCCACGCAGGAGATCCAGGCATCGCTGCCGGCGGTCATCAGCGTGACCGACCAGACCGACGAGGCTCGCTACCCGTCGTTCAAGGGCATCATGGCCGCCAAGAAGAAGGAGGTCGTCGAGTGGTCGCTCGGTGACCTCGGCCTCGACGCCGGCTCGGTGGGCCTCGATGCCGCCTGGACCAAGGTTGAGTCGAACGAGCCGCGCCCGCCGCGGACCGCCGGCGAGATCGTCACCGACGAAGGCGATGGCGGCGCGAAGCTCGTCGAGTTCCTCGCCTCCAAGAAGTTCGTCTGACAAGGAGCCCTGACTCATGAGTGAAGTTCTCGTTCTGATCGACGTGGTGGACGGCAAGGCCACCAAGCCGTCGCTGGAGCTCCTGACCATCGGCCGTCGTCTCGGCACGCCGTCGGCTGTCGTGTTCGGCTCGGACGTCCCCGGCAACCTCGGCGAGTACGGCGCCGAGAAGATCTACCAGCTCGACGACGCCGTATACGCCGAGTACCTGGTCGGCCCGAAGGCTGAGGCGCTCGCCCAGCTGGTCGCGGACAAGTCCCCGGCCGCAACGCTGGTCGTCTCGTCCAACGAGGGCAAGGAGATCGCTGCTCGCGTCGCCCTCAAGTCGGACTCGGGCTTCATCGCCGACGCGGTCGACGTCGAGGCTGACGGCACGACGACGCAGTCGGTGTTCGCCGGCGGCTACACGGTCAAGGCCAAGGTCACCAACGGTGCGCCGGTCATCGCCGTCAAGCCCAACTCGGCCGCTCCTGAGGCCGCCGAAGCCGCCGGCACCGTCGAGGCCGTCTCCGTCGACGTCTCGGACGTTGCCAAGGGCGCCAAGATCGTCTCGTCCAAGCCGAAGGAAGCCTCGGGCCGTCCCGAGCTGACCGAAGCCGCGATCGTCGTGGCCGGCGGCCGCGGCACCGGCGGCGACTTCTCCGAGGTCGAAGGCCTGGCCGATGTCCTCGGGGCTGCCGTGGGCGCCTCGCGTGCGGCCGTCGACTCGGGCTGGTACCCGCACACCTTCCAGGTCGGCCAGACCGGCAAGACGGTGTCGCCGCAGCTCTACGTGGCGGCCGGCATCTCCGGTGCCATCCAGCACCGCGCCGGCATGCAGACCTCGAAGACCATCGTCGCGGTCAACAAGGACGAAGAGGCTCCCATCTTCGAGCTCGTGGACTTCGGTGTCGTTGGCGACCTGAAGGCGGTTCTGCCGCAGGCCACCGAGGAGATCAACAAGCGCAAATAGCCGGGACTCTTGGCTACCGGAAACCCTCATCTTCCGTCCGCTCTGGACGCAAGGTGAGGGTTTCCTCCTGTCCGGCTACCGCAATCCCTGATCCTTGGTCCACCGGGGGTTGAAGTTCACCCGGATGTGATGGATCTGGCCGTCCGACGCTGGGATGAGCATCGTCTCGCGGACGGCGGCGACCAGCCGGCGTCGGCCAAGCCGCACTTTCGTGACGATGGTGAACGCGGCATGCACGTGGTCGCCGTCGACGGTGAAGGTGCGGTCAGTGGCGGCGTCGATGATGCGGTACTGCGGACCTCGGTCGAGGCTGCGTCGGAGGTGCCGGCCCGAGAATCCGGTCTTCAGGCCGTTCTCGATGCGGATGCAATCTGGCGAGAACGGAACCGCCTCAGCTGTGTGGCTGACCAGCGCATCGACGTACGACTCCGCGGCGGAAATCCGGTCTGCGTCAGTCACCACGCTCCGAAGCATAGGAGTTTCGTTCCCGAAAACTGAAACGTGATCTAGTTTTGGTCCATGCATGCGCGTCGTGGGGCGGTCGTGGGCCTACTCCTGGGTCCCGTGTTCAGTCTTCTGTCATTCGCCAGCCCGGCCAGCGCCGAACCCGACGACACGCTGGGAGACGACTTCCTCTGGGGTGTCGCGTCGTCCGGGTTTCAGGCCGAGGGCTACTCGCCGGACAGCAACTGGCGGCGGTTCGCCGAGTCCGGGGCAGAGGACCCGATTGGTAACTCGGTCGACTTCCTGCACCGGTACAAGGACGACATCAAGCTCGCCAAGAAGATGGGCGTCCAGGTCTATCGGGTCGGTGTCGAATGGGCGCGGGTCGAGCCGCAGCCCGGGCAGCGGAGCGCGGAGGGCATCGCGTTCTACGACGACCTGATCGCCACCATCGTCGACGCCGGCATGCGGCCGATGATCACGATCGACCACTGGGTGTACCCAGGGTGGCAGGCCGACCAGGGCGGCTGGAAGCGGGCGGGCATGGTCAACGATTGGCTGCGCAACGCCAAGTTCGTGGTCGACCGCTACGCGAAGTACGACCCCATGTGGATCACGATCAACGAGCCGTTCGCCTACTTCCTGCGCGAGATGAAGATCGGTGCGCTCACGCCGCTGGACATTCCCACGTTCGCGTCGCGACTGGCCGCTGCGCACCGTCCGATCTATGACTACATCCACGCCAAGCAGCCCGGCGCGATGGTGTCGTCGAACGTGGCGTTCATCCCGATCGTCGAGCCCGTGCTGGACGGCATCTTCCTCAACAAGATCGACGACAAGATCGACTTCGTCGGGATCGACTACTACTACTCGGCAGCACCCACGCAGGCCCGGACGCTCTACTCGTTCTTCGACCAGTTCTGGAAGGCGGACTCGTCGGCTGACGGCGTCTACTACGCGCTGCAGTACTACGCGAAGAAGTACCCGGACCTGCCCTTGTTCATCATCGAGAACTCGATTCCCACCGAGAACGGCAAGCCACGCTCCGACGGCTACCTGCGGGAGGACCACCTTCGCGACACGGTGTTCTGGCTCGAGCGGGCGAAGGCCGACGGTTACAACGTGGTCGGGTACAACTACTGGAGCTTGACCGACAACTACGAGTGGGGCAGCTACACACCGCGCTTCGGCCTGTACACCGTCGACGTGAAGGACGATCCGACGCTGGAGCGCAAGCCGACGGCCGCCGTGGACGCCTACCGCGAGATCATCGCGGACAACGGCGTGCCCGATGTGTACCAGCCCAGCCGTCCCGGCACGTTCTGCTCGCTGGTCAACGGCGTCACGAGCTGCGTCCAGACACTCGGCAACATCAAGGGCCTGACACTGCCCCCACTCGGCTGAGTCAGACCAGAACGCTCTCCAGCCGGGCGTAGCTGGCTTCCATCCCGTCGGTCATCCCCGTGGCCAGGACCGTGTCACGCACCTCGGCGTTCGGATAGGTGATGACCACCGAGAGCAGCGTGCCAGACTCCTGCGGCGTCAGTGTCAGCTCGTTGATTGTCGTCTCGGGGGAGTGAAAGCCTTCCGGCCCGACGAAGCGCTCGGTGGTCACGCTGCGTCCCCCGGTGCGCGCACCAAGCGTCGCACCGGGAGGTGCCCCCAGAGGTGCCTCCATCTCCAGCACCTCGCCCTCGAACCCGAAGCGATTCTCACCGTCATCCGAAGCCCACTCATAGCGGTACTTTCCGCCGACCTCCGTCGAGACCTCACACACCGGCATGGTCCATCCGTCCGGTCCGAGCATCCACTGTTGGAGCAGTGCGGGCTCGTGGTGCGCGCGCCAGACGTCCTCGACGGAGCCCCGGATGATGCGACTGACACGGATCTGGGTGTCGCTCAGGATGTCGGTCTTCGTGCCGACACCGTGGGCGAATGAGCTGAGGTCTGCAAGGACATCGTCGATCTGGCCCATCGCCTCGCGCATGCCTTCCTCCTGACCCATCTCGATCACCTGGGCGAACTCGTCGGCGGAGTTGTGGAACGAGGTGACGGTGACGCGCGAACCGGTGTCCGTGGCCTCGAAATGGAAGACCATGCGCCCGGTCGGCATGTCGGTGTTCGGGGTCCCGTCGAGGTCCGTGCTGAAGCCGTCGCGGACTTCGAACGACGCGCTCGCACCCTCCGGCTGCTTCACGTCGATCCAGTCCCAGTAGCCGCCATGCGCCGAGCCGTCCGGACCGGTCATGAAGTAGTGGGTCTTGCCGCCGGGAAAGACGTCGTGGCGGGTGAACGTCGCCGGCCACTCCGGCGGCCCCCAGAATTTCTCGAGCTGGCGGGGATCGGTATAGGCGTCCCACACGCGCTGCAGGGGAGCGGCGAAGTCGGCGACGACGGTCAACGTCAGGTTCTCCGGATCCTTGGTGACTGAGGTGACGGGCATGATGTGTCCTTTCGGTCAGTTTTCCTCGGCCAGCAGCGCATCGAGACGTTCAATGCGTGCTCGCCAGATCTGTTCGTACGAATCCAGGAGGGCCTGGGCCCGCTGGATCTGCGTGGGGTTTCCGCGGACGATGCGCTCGCGGCCCCGGGCTTCCTTGGTCACCAGCTCGGCTCCTTCCAAGACGGCGACGTGCTTCTGTACCGCTGCCCACGACATGGCGTAGGCGGCGGCAAGCTCGGACACCGAAGCTTCACCGGTCAGGGTGCGGCGGACGATGTCGCGACGTGTGGCGTCGGCCAGGGCCCGGAAGATCCGGTCGACCTCGGCGTCAGAGAGAGCATGATCTACAACCATTTGGTTGTATATTAGCGAATGGGCTCGACCAGCGTCAAGGGATGGATTTGAACTAGAGAATCAGGCCGAGCAGCTGCCGGATCGTGGCCAGCAGCCGGTCCTTCTCGAAGCGGGGCGGGTCGTCGATGGCCAGCCTGCCGAACTCCTCGCCGATGGCCACGACGACGTGGGAGAGGACTTCGGCATCCAGGTCGGGGCGTCCACGCAGCCGGACGCCGACGTCGAGCGCGGAGGCGAGTTGGGAGCGAATCACCTCGCGCGTGTCGGCAATGCGCTGGGACACGATCGCCGGAGCGCCTTGCAGCAGGCCAAGGATGGGCCGCCAGATGTCGGGCTCAGCATGCACCTCGTCGAAGAACGCGTCAGCCGCGCGAAGCACCCACTGGTCGACGTCGGAGGGGTCGCCGGCGGCGGCGAGGATGGCGAGTAATCGCTCCAGGCCGCGCTGCTCGCTGCGATCCAGCAGAGCCTTGAGAAGGGGATCCAAGCCGTCGAACGCGCTGTAAACCACGGGCCGGGTGACGCCAGCCTCGCGCGCGATGGCCTCGATGGTGACGTTCCCATACCCCTCACGCACGAGCACGTGAAGCGCCGCGTCGAGGAGCTGCTCTCGGCGCTCATCGGCTGGCAGCCGCTGGGCGTAGCGACGCCGCCGCGGTGCTGCCGTCTCCGTTGTCTCCGTCACGTTGGCCACAGTTGCCGACCTTACTTCGCGCCTGTACATTGAGCGAACCTACACTAATGTAGCAATTGGAGATCCCATGGCGCTCGCCCTGACCCGCACGCAGCTCGCGAAGCAGTGTGAACCCCCGGCCGACTACGGCTTCTTTGGCCCGGATTCGGTGACCTGGAAGGTCTGGAGCTACCCGACGTCCTTCATCCTCGGCTTCGTGCGCTCGGTGACCATCGAGCATCTCGACCCGAATCTTGCCGCGGCGGTGATCCAGTCGGGCGGCGTGAAGTACCGACCGAACACCCGGTACACGCGCACGCTGCGGTACTTCGGAATGGTCATGTTCGGCGCCACCGAGCCCACCACCCGGGCGGCGGATGTCCTGGTCAAGGTCCACTCCAAGGCGATCGGCAATGACCCGGTCACGCACGGCACCTATGACGCCAACAAGCCGTCGTCGCAGCTGTGGATCCACGTGACTGCGTGGCACTCGATCCTGCTCTGCTACGAGATGTTCGGGCCGGGTCGCCTGTCCGAGGCCGAGGAGCGGCGGTACTGGGCCGAATGCGCTCGCGCCGCCGAACTCCAGACCATCGACCCGGCAACGGTTCCGCGATCCCGCGACGAGGTCCGACAGTACTTCGAGGACTGGCGTCCGCACCTTGCATCCTCGGAGGGCGCACAGGACATGGTGCGGTTCATCCTTGGCCTCGATGTCGCTCTTCCGCCTCGTACCCCACGCTCCGCGCGTCTGCTCATGGCGCCCTTCCTCGCCGTGCTTCGGCGGGGTGTCATCTCGACCTACCCGCAGTACGTGCGCGACCTGTTCGGGCTGAAGCAGGGCCGCGTCACCGATGCGATGGTGCGCTGGCCGCTCAAGCTCTCCCATGCCGTTGTCGCTCGATCGGTTCTCCTGACGTACGCTCTCGGGCGCCTTCTCGCACCGGCGGCCTTCGAGACGCTCGCTCCAGTCATCCTCAAGGTCAGGCCGGTCAACGAGATCACCATGACGCCGCGCGAGGCCCAGGCCGCGTACGGCTTCGACGTCCCGAGCGA
This sequence comes from Aeromicrobium sp., assembly GCA_035250065.1. Lineage (GTDB taxonomy): Bacteria > Actinomycetota > Actinomycetes > Propionibacteriales > Nocardioidaceae > Aeromicrobium. The sequence goes on from DATFFJ010000139.1 coordinate 21,535, forward strand.
GGCCCATCCGGACCTCCGGCAGCGTCAACGGGACCGCGTCTTCGGAGCCGGGGAGAAGCCGAGCGACGAAGGCCTGATCGAGTCCGAAGAGCACATCGGCCCGATGGATGCGCGCGACGCCGTTCGGATCGTCCAGTCAGCCTGACCGCCGCAGTCACCCTGGGGCGGCCACCAGATCGGTGGCATCGATCGCCAGCGTCAGCGCACCGACGAGAGACGCTCGTTCGCCGAGGTGCGCCGCGACGACCTCGATCGGCGCAGCGTCGGGCAAGGCGTGTCGACGCATGCCGGTGAGGGCTGGTTCGAGGAGCAGGTCACCGGCGCGAGCCATGTCGCCGCCGACGATGACGACGTCCGGCGCGACGAGATTGACCAAGGCGGCAAGTCCCCAACCCAGGTGGAGGCCGGCGTCCTCGATCACGCGGCGCGCGGCGGCGTCGCCTGATCTGGCCGCCGCGATCACGGCGTCGAGATCGGCGCCGGGCATGCGGCCCTCCATCAGGGCGAGCGCCGTGCGGCTGGACACATAGGCCTCGAGACAGCCGCGACTGCCGCAGCGGCACAGCGGACCGCGATCATCGACCGTGACGTGACCGATCTCGCCGGCCGTGCCATCGGAGCCTCGGAACAGCTCGCCGTCCAGGATGAGTCCGGCGCCGAGCCCGGACGACGCCTTCACGAACACGAGATTGCGATGGCCGCGCCCGTGGCCGTGCCGCCACTCGGCGAGCGCCCCGAGGTTGGCGTCGTTCTCGATGAGGACCGAAGCGGCGAGCACGTCGGCGGCGGCTTGGCGCGCATTCAACCCGACCCAGCCGGGAAGGATCGCCGAGCTCATCACGATGTCGTTCGCGATCGGGGCCGGCAATCCGAGGCCGATGTTGCGGATCGCCTTCTGGTCGGCACCCGCGTCACGCACCAAGGCGTCCATCAGGTCCTTCGCGATCGCGAGGCCGGTGGTCGCCTCATGGTCGGGATCAAGGGGACGCCGGGCTTCGGCGAGGACGGAGCCGGCCATGTCCCCGACCGCGGCGGCGACGTGATGATGGCCGAAGTCGATCCCGACGACAAGCCCGGCCCCGGGCGCCAGGCGAACAGCGGTACCGCGGCGGCCGGAGCCTGCGATCGTCGTGACGATGCCCGAGGCGGCCAGATCGCGGACGATCGTCGAGACCGTTCCCGAGGCCAGCCCGGTCTGGCGGACGAGGTCGGCTTGGCTGACCGATCCACCGGAGCGATCGCGCAGCTCGGCCAGCACGCGTCGCTGGTTGGCGACGCGCAGGGAAGCGGCCGAGCCGGGGGAACGCGGCGGTGACGGAGCCGACGAAGGGGCCATGGAGCACAGGGTGGGGCATCGACCGCTAGTCGTCAAGCCTCATGCACTACATGGCTCTCGGGACAATTTGTCAGATCGTTGTGTTCAAGTCTTGACGACTACCCATGTGACGCAGCACACTCGGACCAACGGGCGTCCGGAGGGGGTGCCCGCCCGTGTCAAGGAGAGAGTCCGTGTCCATTACCCGCCGATTCGCCGTCACCGGTGCGGTTGCCATCCTGGCCAGCACCGGCTTGGCCGCGTGCACGAGCCCGAACAGCGCCGAACAGGGCGGTGACGCCAAGACGATCGCGTTGCTGCTGCCCGAGTCGAAGACGACCCGCTACGAGTCGTTCGACCGCCCGATCTTCGAGAAGACCGTCAAGAAGGAATGCCCGGATTGCACGGTGAAGTACTACAACGCCGATCAGGACGAGGCGAAGCAGGCGCAGCAGATGGAGACCGCCATCTCAGCCGGCGCGAAGGTCATCGTGCTCGACCCGGTGAATGGGCCGGGAGCTGGCGGAATGGTTACCTCCGCACACGAGGCCGGGGCAAAGGTCGTCGCCTACGACCGATTCATCAAGTCCGCCGACTACTACATGTCCTTCGACAACGAGACGGTCGGCAAACTCCAGGCGACCGAGCTGGTCAAGGCCATGGGTGACAAGGGCGGCTACCTCCAGCTCAACGGCGCGCCGAGCGACCCGAATGCAGCACAGTTCAAGCGAGGCGCCGAAAGCGTCCTCAAGAAGAGCAACCTCAAGCTGCTGACGAACACCTCCTACGACAACCCGGACTGGTCGCCGAACAACGCGCAGAAGTACGTCACCGACCAGCTGAGCAAGTTCAGCCCGGACCAGATCGAAGGCGTCTATGCCGCCAACGATGGTCAAGCCGGTGGCGTCATCGCCGCGTTGAAGGGCGCCGGTGTCGCCGCGGCTGATCTGCCTCCCGTCACCGGGCAGGACGCCGAGCTGGCGGCGATCCAGCGCATCGTTGCCGGTGAGCAGCAGATGACGGTGTTCAAGTCCTACTTCATCGAGGCAGCCGAGGCCGGCAAGCTCGCCGTGAACCTGGCCACCGGCAAGGACGTCGGGAAGACGACGGACTTCGAAGGCGTCAAGTCCTTCATCTTCAAGCCCGTCGTCGTCACGCAGGACAACGTCCAGGAAACGATCGTCGACTCCGGCTTGTACTCGGCCGATGACATCTGCACCAAGACGTACGCAGCGGCGTGCGAAAAGGCCGGAGTCTCCTGATGACGGTAGCCGTGGAGTCGGAGAGGCCGGCCACCGCGCCGGTCCTCTCCCTCACCGGCGTCAACAAGCGCTTCGGCGCAGTCCAGGCCCTCACGGACGTGCATCTGGACGTCATGCCGGGCGAGGTGGTGGCACTCGTCGGCGACAACGGCGCCGGCAAGTCGACGCTCGTCAAGGTGATCGCCGGTGTCTACACGCCAGACACCGGCAGGGTCACCTTCGACGGCCGTGAGGTCGCGCCGCGGGGTCCGGCGCAGGCGCAGGCGCTCGGGATCGCAACGGTGTTCCAGGATCTCGCCCTGTGCGACAACCTGCACGTCGTCGCGAACCTGTTCCTCGGCCAGGAGCACACCTT
>DATFFJ010000140.1:0-4903 GCA_035250065.1 Aeromicrobium sp.
GTACGGACGGATCAACCCGTTCGGCTTCGTCGAGACCCCGTACCGCAAGGTCATCGACGGCAAGGTCAGCACGACCGTCGACTACCTCACGGCCACGGAGGAGGACCGGTTCATCATCGCCCAGGCGAACTCGCCGCTGGATGCCAACGGCAAGTTCGTCGACGCTTCGGTCCTGGTCCGCCAGCGCGGCGGCGAAGCCGAGCTGCGGCCGGCCTCCGAGGTCGACTACATGGACGTCTCGCCCCGCCAGATGGTGTCGGTCGCGACGGCCCTCATCCCGTTCCTGGAGCACGACGATGCCAACCGCGCGCTCATGGGCTCCAACATGCAGCGTCAGGCCGTGCCGCTGATCCGCAACGACGCACCGCTCGTGGGCACCGGCATGGAGTTCCGCGCCGCCGTCGACGCCGGCGACGTCACCGTGGCCGGGAAGGCCGGTGTGGTTAAGGACGTCTCCGCCGACGCCATCGAGGTGGCCGAGGACGACGGCACGTACACCACGTACAAGCTGAACAAGTTCCGTCGCTCGAACCAGGGCACCTGCATCAACCAGCGTCCGCTGGTCGAGGCCGGCGATCGGGTCGAGGTCGGGACGCCGCTGGCCGACGGACCCTGCACCGACGAGGGCGAGATGGCGCTGGGCACGAACCTGCTCGTCGCCTTCATGCCGTGGCAGGGCCACAACTACGAAGACGCGATCATCCTGTCCCAGCGAGTCGTTCAGGACGACCTGCTGACCTCGATCCACATCGAGGAGCACGAGGTCGACGCCCGCGACACCAAGCTGGGCCCGGAGGAGATCACCCGGGACATCCCGAACGTCTCCGAGGAAATGCTCGCTGACCTCGACGAACGCGGCATCATCCGCATCGGCGCCGAGGTCGGCAACGGCGACATCCTGGTGGGCAAGGTCACGCCGAAGGGCGAGACCGAGCTCACCCCGGAGGAGCGGCTGCTCCGCGCGATCTTCGGTGAGAAGGCGCGCGAGGTCCGCGACACCTCGCTCAAGGTTCCGCACGGCGAGTCCGGCACCGTCATCGGCGTCCGTGTCTTCGACGCGTCCGAGGGCGACGAGCTCAGCCCGGGTGTCAACCAGCTGGTCCGCGTGTATGTGGCCCAGAAGCGCAAGATCTCCGTGGGTGACAAGCTCGCCGGCCGTCACGGCAACAAGGGCGTCATCTCCAAGATCCTGCCGGTCGAGGACATGCCGTTCCTCGAGGACGGCACGCCGGTCGACGTGGTCCTGAACCCGTTGGGTGTGCCGGGCCGTATGAACGTCGGTCAGGTTCTCGAGCTGCATCTGGGCTGGATCGCCAGCCAGGGTTGGCAGATCGACGACAAGACCGCTGAGTGGGCCAAGCGCCTGGCGGCCATCGGAGCGGCCGAGGCGCCGGCGCGCAGCCGTGTCGCGACGCCGGTCTTCGACGGTGCCCGTGAGGACGAGATCACCGGCCTGCTGGCCTCGACGCTCACCAACCGTGACGGCGACCGGCTGGTCGGCCCAGATGGCAAGGCCAACCTGCTCGACGGCCGTACCGGTGAGCCGTTCCCGGATCCGGTCTCGGTCGGCTACATGTACGTGCTGAAGCTGCACCACCTGGTCGACGACAAGATCCACGCCCGTTCGACCGGCCCGTACTCGATGATCACGCAGCAGCCGCTGGGCGGTAAGGCCCAGTTCGGCGGCCAGCGCTTCGGTGAGATGGAGGTGTGGGCGCTCGAGGCCTACGGTGCCGCGTACGCGCTGCAGGAGCTCCTCACGATCAAGTCCGACGACATCCTCGGCCGCGTCAAGGTCTACGAGGCGATCGTCAAGGGCGAGAACGTGCCGGAGCCGGGCATCCCCGAGTCGTTCAAGGTGCTGGTCAAGGAGATGCAGTCACTGTGCCTCAACGTCGAGGTGCTGTCGTCCGACGGCACTGCGGTCGACATGAAAGACCCGGAGGAAGACCTGTTCCGGGCCGCCGAAGAGCTGGGCATCGACCTGTCGCGTCGTGAACCGTCCAGCGTCGAAGAAGTCTGATCGCTCGACTTCCCTGACCCCCATCGAATCTTTCGTTAAGAGGAATTGAGTTACGTGCTCGACGTGAACTACTTCGATCAGTTGAAGATCGGTCTTGCCGCCGCGGACGACATCCGCGCGTGGTCCTTCGGTGAAGTCAAGAAGCCGGAGACGATCAACTACCGCACGCTCAAGCCGGAGCGTGACGGCTTGTTCTGCGAGAAGATCTTCGGTCCCACGCGGGACTGGGAGTGCTACTGCGGCAAGTACAAGCGGGTGCGCTTCAAGGGCATCATCTGCGAGCGCTGTGGTGTCGAGGTGACCCGCTCGAAGGTCCGCCGGGAACGGATGGGCCACATCGAGCTGGCTGCCCCGGTCACCCACATCTGGTACTTCAAGGGTGTCCCGAGCCGACTCGGCTACCTGCTCGATCTGGCCCCGAAGGACCTCGAGAAGGTCATCTACTTCGCTGCCTACATGATCACGAAGGTCGACGAGGACGCACGTCATCGCGACCTGTCCAGCTTGCAGACCAAGATCGATCTCGAGGTCAAGCAGCTCGAAGGCCGACGTGACAACGAGGTCAACGAACGCATGGCCAAGCTCGAAGAGGACCTCAAGGCCCTGGAAGAAGAAGGCGCCAAGTCCGACGCCAAGCGCAAGGTCAAGGACGCCGCCGAGCGGGAGGCTCGCCAGCGTCGCGACCGCATTCAGCGCGAGATCGACCGCCTGCTGGAGGTCTGGGACCGGTTCAAGAACCTCAAGGTCCAGGACCTCGAGGGTGACGAGCTGCTCTACCGCGAGATGCAGTACCGGTTCGGTCAGTACTTCGAGGGCTACATGGGCGCCGCGGCGATCCAGAAGCGCCTGCAGGACTTCGACCTCGATGCCGAGGCCGACCTGCTGAAGGAGATCATCGCCACGGGCAAGGGCCAGCGGAAGACCCGCGCGCTCAAGCGTCTCAAGGTCGTCGAGGCCTTCCGCAACAGCACCAACAAGCCCGAAGGCATGGTGCTGGACGCGGTTCCGGTCATCCCGCCGGAGCTTCGCCCGATGGTGCAGCTGGACGGTGGCCGCTTCGCCACGTCTGACCTGAACGACCTCTACCGCCGCGTCATCAACCGCAACAACCGGCTCAAGCGCCTGCTCGACCTCGGTGCTCCGGAGATCATCGTCAACAACGAGAAGCGGATGCTTCAGGAAGCGGTTGACTCGCTGTTCGACAACGGCCGTCGCGGCCGTCCGGTCACCGGGCCGGGCAACCGTCCGCTGAAGTCGATCTCCGACATGCTCAAGGGCAAGCAGGGCCGGTTCCGCCAGAACCTGCTGGGTAAGCGCGTCGACTACTCCGGCCGCTCGGTCATCGTCGTCGGCCCGCAGCTTCAGCTGCACCAGTGCGGCCTGCCCAAGCAGATGGCAATCGAGCTGTTCAAGCCGTTCGTCATGAAGCGGCTCGTCGACCTCAACCACGCGCAGAACATCAAGAGCGCCAAGCGGATGGTCGAGCGCGGCGTTCGCCCGGAGGTGTGGGACGTCCTCGAAGAGGTCATCACCGAGCACCCGGTGCTGCTCAACCGTGCGCCCACCCTGCACCGCCTCGGCATTCAGGCCTTCGAGCCACAGCTGATCGAGGGCAAGGCCATCCAGATCCATCCGCTCGTCTGCTCGGCGTTCAACGCCGACTTCGACGGCGACCAGATGGCCGTCCACCTGCCGCTGAGCGCGGAGGCACAGGCCGAGGCCCGCTTGCTGATGCTGTCGACCAACAACATCCTCAAGCCGTCGGACGGCCGTCCGGTCACCATGCCGACGCAGGACATGATCATCGGCCTGTACTTCCTCACCCTCGACCGCGACGGTCAGCCGGGCGAGGGGCGTGCGTTCGCGTCCGAGGCCGAGGCGATCATGGCCTTCGATCACGGCGACATCGCGCTGCAGAGCAAGATCAAGATCCGGATCCCGAACGCCGACGGCGAGCCCGAGACCATGGACACGACGCTTGGTCGCGCGATCTTCAACGACGCGCTGCCGGCCGACTACCCGTACGTCAACAAGCAGATCGGCAAGAAGGAGCTCGGCGAGATTGTCAACGATCTGGCCGAGCGGTACTCCAAGGTCGATGTGGGCGTTGCACTCGACGCGCTGAAGGACACCGGCTTCCACTGGGCCACCCGTTCCGGCGTCACGATCTCGATCGAAGACGTGGTCACGCCGGCCAAGAAGCCCGAGATCCTCGCCAAGTACGAGGGCCAGGCCGCCAAGGTCCAGCAGCAGTTCGACCGCGGTCTCATCACCGAGGACGAGCGTCGCCAGGAGCTCATCGAAATCTGGACCCAGGCGACCAACGAGGTCTCCGGCGAGATGGAGGCGAAGTTCAAGGACAACGCCGACAACCCGATCTGGATGATGGTCAACTCCGGCGCCCGCGGAAACATGATGCAGGTGCGTCAGATTGCCGCCATGCGTGGTCTGGTGGCCAACCCGAAGGGCGAGATCATCCCGCGTCCGATCAAGGCCAACTTCCGCGAGGGCCTGTCCGTGGTCGAATACTTCATCGCCACGCACGGCGCGCGTAAGGGCTTGGCGGACACCGCGCTCCGTACGGCCGACTCCGGCTACCTGACCCGTCGCCTCGTCGACGTGAGCCAGGACGTCATCATCCGCGAGGAGGACTGCGGCACCGAGCGTGGCCTGCCCAAGAAGATCGGCGTCAAGAACGACGAGGGGGTCGTCGTCGCGGCGGACAACGTCGAAACGTCGGCCTACGCCCGCACGGCGGCCGTCGACATCACCGACCCGAAGTCGGGCGACGTGCTGATCCCGGCTGGCGGCGACCTGGGCGACGTCGAGATCGACGCCCTCATCGAAGCCGGCGTCGAGGAGGTCAAGGTCCGCACGGTC
>DATFFJ010000141.1:0-7816 GCA_035250065.1 Aeromicrobium sp.
ACCGGCACGGAGGTCGGCATCCAGGGCTATGCCGCCCTCGACCAGCTCGGCACTGCCGCCCTCACCGGGTTCGTGTCCGCATACTTCAACACGCGCGAGATCTCGCCGATTGTCGCCGGCCTGGCGTTGGCGGCCACGGTCGGTTGCGGATTCACCGCGCAGCTCGGCGCCATGCGCATCTCCGAAGAGGTCGACGCGTTGGAGGTCATGGCGGTCCCGTCGATGCAGTATCTGGTGACGACGCGCGTCCTGGCCGGTCTCGTCGCGATCATCCCGCTGTACATCGCCGGGCTGCTCTCCTCCTACTTCGCCACCAGACTCGTGATCACCCAGGTCAATGGACAGAGCGCGGGGACGTACGACCACTACTTCAACACTTTCCTGCCGCCGATCGACGTGCTCTGGTCATTCGGCAAGGTGCTGATCTTCGCGGTCCTCGTGATCCTCGTGCACTGCTACTACGGCTACCACGCATCTGGCGGCCCGGCCGGCGTGGGGATTGCGGTCGGCAGGGCTGTGCGTACGTCGATCGTCGTCATCAATGTGGTCGACCTGCTGGCCTCCATGGCGATCTGGGGCACCACAGTCACTGTGCGATTGGCAGGTTGACCGTGCCTCGTACTCGCGCCCTCGAACGCCCGTCGTCGCTGCGCCTGCTCGGTGTCGGCCTGATCATCGTCTGCTTGTTCTTCGGCTGGCTGACGTGGGCGTTCTTCAGCAAGGCGTTCACCCCGTACGACGACGTGACCTTGACGACGGCCAAATCCGGCCTCTCCTTGCCTGAGCGTGCCGACGTGAAGCTGCGCGGCATGATCGTCGGGATTGTGCGGGACACGCGGATTGAGAACGGCAAAGTCGTGCTGACCCTCGGGATGGATCCGCAGCTGATCAAGCGGGTGCCCCGTGACGTGCGGGCCGAGATCATTCCCAAGACCCTGTTCGGCGAGAAGTACGTGAGCCTGATCCCGACCGGTTCGGGCACCGGTGAGCATCTGCGGGCTGGCGACACCATCACCAACGCGGTCGTGCCGGTGGAGTTCGAGGAGTTCTTCAACGACATCTACCCGCTGCTGACGGCGGTTCCGCCGGAGAAGGTCGCCTACACGCTGACTGCGTTGGCGAATTCGTTGGAGGGCCGCGGCGATTCCCTCGGGCAGACATTTGAGGATTCAAACGAGTACCTGAAGAAGTTCAATCCGGAGAACAAGCAGGCCATCGATGACATCGTGGCGTTCGGCCGGGTCTCCAGCACCTATGCGCGGCAGATGGATGAGTTCGGTGCCCTGTTGGACAACTCGGCTGAACTGAGTGAGACGGTCACCGACAAGGAAGACGAGCTCGAGGACACGTTCGACGAAACCGACAAGCTTGCCAAGGTCTTCAAGAAGTTCCTCGACGCCGCCGGTGACGACATCATCGCCACGGCCGGCAACAGCGTGCAGCCGCTGAGGGTCGGTGCGGAGTACGCCACGATGTTCCCGTGCTGGTTCCAGGGCCAGAACGCGCTGATCGACGACGTGGTCAACGGCACCTTCGTGAACAACACGCTGCACATCGCCATGAAGACGGTTACTCCGCAGCCGACGCGTTACGGGTTGCCGAGCGACCCGCAGCCCGAGCACCCGATCATCCCGAAGGAAGCCACGCTGGAATCGCTCGACTTCGTCCAGCCGCAGATCCGGGGCTACCGGCCGAATCCGAACGACCCCGACAACCCCTACCCGGCAGGCCTCGGCACCATCTGTGACGAGCTGTACCAGGCAGCGGCGGGCAATCCGCGGACCCCAGACGAACCGCTGCCCATCCCGCCGGAGCTCTGGAAGGTGGTCGGCATTCGGAATTCGCACAACGGCAAGCTCGGCACTGAAGCCGACTTCAACCGCGCGCCCGTCTCGTCCATCGGCGTCGATTCGCCAGCCCAACGGGAGGTCCTCAACCGCATGACGACGGCCCTCACTGGCGTCAAGTCCGAAAGCGTTCCTGATGTGGCTTCTCTGATGCTTAGCCCGATCGTGCGTGGGGCGGGGGTGAGCTTCCGATGACCCAACGCATGGACAAGGAGTCAACCTCCGCACTCGTCAAGCTGATCATCTTCTGTGCGCTCACTGGCTTGGCGACCGTCGTGCTGGGCATGACGCTGAGCAACGGCGGCTTCGCCAAGCGTGACGTCTACAAAGCGATGTTCACGGACGTCACGGGTGTCGCCGCCGGCGACGAGGTCCGCATCGCAGGTGTGCGTGTGGGCACGGTTCGTTCGGTGGAGATCGCCGATAAGGACAAGGCGGTCGTGGAGTTCGGCATCGATCCGGACATCAAGCTCACGCAGAACACCACCGCGACCTTGCGCTTCCGCAACTTGGTCGGACAGCGCTACATGGCCCTCGCGCAGGGTTCGGAGGGCGCCACCAGCCGGATCGAGCCGGGTTCGACGATCCCGCTGTCGCGTACGCAGGAGGCGTTGGACCTGGACCTGTTGCTGAGCGGCTTCAAGCCGGTGTTCAAGGCACTGAGCCCGACCGATGTCAACAAGCTGGCCTTCGAAATCGTTCAGACCCTGCAGGGCGAGGCCGGGAATGTGGAGAGCCTCCTGGGCTCGGTCTCGTCGCTGACACAAACGCTGGCCGGGCGGGACAAGCTCGTCGGCGATGTCATCAACAATCTGTCGAAGACGCTCGACATCGTCGGTTCGCGGGACGCAGAGCTGAGTACCACCATCAGCACCCTGCGGGAGTTCATCGGCGGGCTGAAGGACGATCGCGAGGACATCCTGGACTCCCTGGACGGCATCGCCGATCTGACCGACGAAACGGCAGACCTCTTGCAGGACGCCACTCCACTCCTCGCCGCTGACCTGAAGCAACTGAATCGTCTTACTGCGAACCTCAGCAAGCCGACGAATCTTGCGCAGGCTGAGAAGTCGATCCGTATTCTCCCGTTCAAGCAGACGAAGACTGCGAACTGGGTCGCCAGCGGCAGCATCTTCAATCAGTACCTGTGCGAGTTCCTCGTCGACCTGGACACGACAGGGCTGCCCGGCCCCCTCGCCGGACTGATCAGCGGCCTCGAACAACTGCTTCTCAACATCCCGACTGGCGGAGCCCGTTGCGACACCGCGGAAGGGGAGCTGTGATGAAGCCTTTCCGCGAACGAAACCAGACGGTGATCGGCGCCGTCGGCATCGTCGTCATCTTGGTCATGATGGTGGCCGCGTTCCGGGCGGACAAGTTGCCCATCATCGGGGCCGGCGACATCTACTACGCCAACTTCAGCGAGGTGGGCGGCCTGCATGCGGGCAATGAGGTCCGGGTCGCGGGTGTGCCGGTTGGCAACGTCGATGAGATCGAGCTGGAGGGCGACCACGTCAAGGTGACCTTCAAACTGGACAAGGGCACCGACCTTGGCAACTCAACGGCAGCGGAGATCAGGGTGCGGACCATCCTGGGCGCGACCTATCTTGGGCTGGTGCCGGCCGGGTCTGGCCAACTGGCCACCGGTGCGCACATTCCGGACTCACGCACCAACGAGCCCTATGACATCGTCGATGCGTTCCAGGAACTCAGCACGACGACTGACCAGATCGACCTGGACCAGGTCGCGACGGCGCTCAACGCATTGTCGGACATCGCGGCCGAGACGCCCGAGGAGTTCCGCGGCGCCATCCGTGGTGTCTCGGACCTGTCGGCAAACCTGGCCGCTCGTGACGATCAGCTCAACGAGCTCCTGGTCAACCTGCAGCGGGTGTCCAGGGTGCTCAATGACGAAGGCCCGGACTTGACCAAGCTCTTCGAGGACGCGGCCGTGCTCTTCGAAGCCGTGGCAGACCGGCGTGACACTGTGCACCGCTTGCTGGTCTCGACGCAGGAGATCTCGGATCAGTTGGTCGAATTTGTCGATGCGACGCGCGCAGATATCAAGCCGGTGCTGGACCAGCTGAAGCGCGTGACCGACATGCTGCGCCGCAACGAATCAAGCCTGGACGAAGCACTGCGTCTCGCGCCCAACTGGGCCCACACCCTGGGCCTCTCGTTGGCGAACGGGCCGTGGTGGGACGTCTTCATCAAGGTGGGTGGTGCGTGATGAACAACGTCGCGTCGCGTTTCGCCGGCCTCTCGAAGGTGCTGACCGCGTTCGTCGTGTTGGCGCTGTTGGCCGCTGTCTTCCTGCTGTTCACCAACAGCGGCCGCGAGAAGACCATCGTCGCCGACTTCAAGGTCGCAAATTCGCTGTACAAGGGCAACGAAGTGCGCATCATGGGTGTGCCGGTCGGCAAGGTCACCAGGATCCAGCCATTGGGCGACCGGGTACGCGTCACCCTGGAGTACGACGGGGATGTCAAGCTGCCGGCCGACGCCAAGGCAGTGGTGATCTCGCCTTCGGTCGTCGGTGACCGGTTCATCCAGCTGGGTCCCGCATACGGAGGCGGCCCAGCGCTTCCGGACAACGCGCGGCTGGGGCTGGATCGCACGGCGGTCCCGGTGGAGCTCGATGACATCTTCAAGTCGATCGACAACCTCGCCTTGGCGTTGGGTCCGGAAGGGGCGAACCGGGACGGTGCGCTGTCCCGTCTGATCAACACCTCCGCCACCCAGCTGGATGGGCAGGGCGAGCAGCTCGCCGCGACGCTGGAGAACTTCGCGAAATTGAGCACGACGCTGGACAACAATGACGAGGAGCTGTTCGGCAGCATCCGCGAGATCGATGAGTTCGTGGCATTGCTGCGCAAGAACGACGACGACGCACGCGACTTCTTCGACAGCACAGCCGAGGTTTCCGAGGTGCTCGCCGACGAGCGCGAAGATCTGGTCGACACCATCAAGGCGCTCCGGGAGGCCTTGACGGAGGTCCGCGACTTCGTGCGTGAAAACCGGACCGCGATTCGCGGGAACCTCGACAATCTCGAGTCGCTCGCCGCCCTGCTCGCCGACCGGAGCGAGGAGATCGATCACCTGCTCGCCGAAGCGCCCACCTCCTTGGCGAACCTGGGCCTTGCAGGTGTGGGTCTCGGCGTCGCCGCCCGAGCCAATCTCGGGGATCTCCTGGCGGGCTTGGACCCGATCAGCCTCATCTGCAATGTGCTGGGCCAGCAGGCGCCCGGCGGCGGTGCACTCTGTCCCTTGCTGCAAGGCATCGTGGGCTTGATCGATCCCGGTCTCGTCGACGACTTCTTCGGCACCAGCGGGCTCTCGGCCGCAATGGCAACCGCCTCGAAGTCCGACGCCGCGGGATCCGGCCAGTCGAACCCCACGTTGGTTCCGGGTCTTGACTCGGTCATCGACAACCTGTCCGGAATGCTGGCGGTGAGGTGATGAGGAGCATGCGCATGGTGCGACGCGGCCGGACGGTCGCGCTGGCCGGAGCCGCGGCGGTGGTCCTGAGCGGCTGCAACTTCACGCCTTACAGCCTCCCGTTGCCCGGGGGTGCCGACCTCGGTGACAACCCTTACACGGTCAAGGCCGAATTCCGTGATGCGATGGACATCGTTCCCCAAGCTGGGGTGCGTTCCTCCGACATCACCGTCGGGAAGATCACCGATGTCCAGCTGAAGCCGGGTTCGTGGACGGCACTCGTCACGATGGAGATCAACGGCGACACCCGCTTGCCCGACAACACCGAAGCCACCATCCGCCAGACCAGCCTTCTCGGTGAGAAGTTCGTCTCGTTGGACGCGCCGACCAAAGGCGCGTATGGCCAATTGAGCGACGGCGATGTCATCGGCCTCGACCGGAGCGGCCGCAATCCGGAGCTGGAAGAGGTTCTGAGCGCGGCAGCGTTGTTGTTCAACGGCGGCGGGCTGGACAAGATCAACACCATCACCCGCGAACTCAATAACCTGATGGACGGCCGCGAGAGCAACATCCGTGACCTCATCAAGAACTCGACGGAGTTCACGCAGACGCTGGACCAGAACAAGAACGCGATCATTACTGCGCTGGAGCGAATCAACCGCCTCGCGGTGGCGACGAACGCGCAGGAGGACGAGATCGATCGCGCATTGAGGGACATCCCGCCGGCGTTGGAGGTGCTCGACGACCAGCGCGAAGATCTCGTCAAGATGCTTGAGTCGCTGGACCGCTTGGGTGGCGTCGCCACCGAGGTCATCAGGAAGTCCAAAGAAGACACGATCACCGATCTTCGGCTGCTTCAGCCAGTGCTCAAGGGCCTGGCCGACGCCGGCGACTCGCTTGTCGGAGTCCTGCGACAGCTGCCGACGTTCCCGTTCTCGGACGCGCTGGTGGGCGACTCCGTCGCGCGGGCGTCAGCGGCATGCCCGGAGAACACGGTTGAGGTTGCCCGCGCCGGCGCTTGCTTCGGCGACTACATCAACCTCGACATCAACCTCACCCTGAATCCGGAACAGGCGCAGACCTTGTTGCTCGGCCTGCTGTCCATGGGCGGCTTCTCGCCGGCCGCTGCGGCGACCGCGGCAGAGCCGGCGTCGACCTCGGCGGCTGCCAGCCCGGCAGCGAAACCCAGCGCCACGGCCACGCCGACCGCACCGAGCGGGACTGCCACCGGCGGAACGGACCTGACCGGCAAGATCAACGATCTGCTGCCAAGCACGCCGCAGACCGAACCCTCGGAGAAGGAAGAGGAGTCCGGCGGGCTGCTTGACTTCCTCGGCCTGAACCGCACCCCCGCGGTCAGCATCGCTGAAGCGCAACGGACGGACGTCGGAAGGCTTCTCGTGGGACCGGTGGTGGCCGAATGATTACGACGACAACCAAGATCCAGCTGCTGATCTTCGCCATCGTCACGGTGATCGGCGCCGCGATCGTCGGTGGGCGCTACGCCGAGATCGATCGGCTCGTGGTCGACCGCACCTATCCGGTCAATGTCGAACTGAAGGACTCGGGCGGAATCTTCGCCGGGGCCGAGGTGACGTACCGCGGCGTCGTGGTCGGCAAGGTCGGCGCGATGGAATACACCCCGGGCGGCGTGCGGGCGGTTCTCAACATCGAGAACGACGCCCCGAGAATGTCCCAGGACACGGTCGCCGTTGTCGCCAACAAGTCGGCCATCGGTGAGCAGTTCATGGATCTGCAGCCGCGCACCAACCGTGGACCGTACTTGCGCGCCGGGAGCACGATTCCGGCATCCAACACCGTGGTGCCGCTCGACGCGACCCGACTCCTGATCGACGTCGGCGCCTTCGTTGATTCCGTCGACACCAAGTCGCTGCAGACCGTGGTCAACGAACTAGGTCTTGCGTTTGCCGGCTACGGCGAGGATCTGGCCGTGATCATCGAATCGTTCGAGTCGTTCATCAAGCAGGCCAACCAGAGTTTCCCAGAAACCCAGTCGCTGATTCGCGGATCGCGAACGGTGCTGGACACGCTCGTGGACAAGCGCGGCCAGTTCGCCGACTTCACCGAGAACTTCAACGACCTGACGGACACGTTGGTTGAGGAGGACGATTCGGTGCGTGACCTTCTCGACGACGGCCCCGAAGCCACCAAGGTGGTGCGTGAGTTTGTTGACGAGAATTCGGACAACCTGGTCTCGCTCTTCCACAGCCTGGCTGACGTCACGGCGACCTTCGACAAGCGCTGGAAGAGCCTTGAGGTGCTGACGATTCTGTTCATGGCGCAGGTCGACGGCGGCTTCGCGGCCGTGATTCCCAGCACGGACCCGAAGCGTGCTGGATTGTTCGACGGCCGGATTCCGGTGGTGTTCACCGATGGCCTGCCGGGCCAGTACGAGTCGACGATGTGCCGGTTCCAGGACGGTGGATCCGACGCGGCGGGGTATCGTGCGATTCGACCTCCGGATGACCTGACGAACGCGGAGGTCAAGCACTATGACTGCCTGAACGACG
>DATFFJ010000142.1:0-2148 GCA_035250065.1 Aeromicrobium sp.
CGTCAACCTGGCCACGGTGGCGAGCGCGGTGCGCAAGGTCTGCGTCAGCAACGAGTTCGTCACGCTGCATGCCGGTAAGACCGCTCCGATCGCCGACTGGTTGCGCAACTTGGCTCGTGAGCTCCACGGCGAGCTCGGCGGACCGGGTGTCGGTGCCCTCGGCATGTGCTTCACCGGCGGCTTCGCGCTGGGCATGATGGTCGACCCGGCCGTGGCTGCTCCGGTCCTGTGCCAACCGTCAGCGCCGTTCGCGGTCACGCCCGCGCTGGGCCGCGACCTCGGGCTCTCGCCCTCAGACCTGGCGACGGTCAAACAACGTGCCGCGAACGGGTGTCCCGTCCTCGGAACCCGCTACAGTCGCGATCTCGCCGTCGGTTCACGGTTCGACGTCCTCACCAAGGAACTCGGCGAGAACTTCATCAAGGTCGAGATGCCGGGCGCGAAGCACGCAACAGTGACATTGCATCGACAGCAGGTGTTCGTCGACGCCATCCTCGACTTCTTTGGCAAGCAGCTGAAGCGATGACCTCGAAGGTCAGCGTCAGCGTCGGCCGGCGCTGAACTCGGCTGCGCTCCGCGGGCCGCGAGCCGACGTCCCACTGGCACGACGACGCTGGCCGGACCCATTCGAGCGACGCCGGCGGTTGCTGGAACCACCACCACCGCCGTTACGCGGTCGGCTGGGCGTCGCGGTGGGCGCAGCGAGTTGCAGCCCTCCCGGCAACTCCCGCTCCCCCGGCGCGAGCTCGGTCAGGATCGGGTGGCGCACACCCGAGACGCGGGTGGTGGTCGGCTTGATGCCGGCGGCCCTGGTGAGGTCGCGCACGTCGCGGGACTGCTCAGTGGTCATCAGGGTCACGACTGTGCCCACGTTGCCGGCGCGCGCCGTGCGGCCGGAGCGGTGCAGGTAGGCCTTGTGCTCGGCTGGCGGATCAGCGTGGATGACGAGGGCGACATCGTCGACGTGGATTCCGCGGGCGGCGATGTCGGTCGCGACCAAGGCCGCGGCCTTGCCGCCATGGAAGGCGTCCATGTTGCGGGTCCGGGCGTTCTGGCTGAGGTTGCCGTGCAGCTCCACGCTTGGGACGCCGTTCGCGTTGAGTTGGCGGGCCAAGGTCTTCGCACCACGCTTGGTACGCGTGAAGACCACCGTGCGTCCCGGCGCGCTGGCCAGGTCGACGAGGATCGGCACCCGCGCCTCACGGTCGATGTGAAGGACGTGGTGGTCCATGGTGGCGACCGGCGACTGCGCCGAGTCGGCCTGGTGCGTGATCGGATCGATGAGGAACTGCCGGACCAGTCCGTCGATCGCCTTGTCCAGCGTGGCCGAGAACAGCAGTCGCTGACTGCCCCGCGGCGTCTTCGACAGCAGGCGCCTTACCGACGGCAGGAAGCCGAGGTCGGCCATGTGGTCGGCTTCGTCGAGGACCGTGACCTGGACGTCCGCGAGCGTGCAGTGGCCCTGTTGGATCAGGTCCTCAAGCCGGCCGGGACAGGCGACGACGATGTCGACACCCTTGCGCAGCGCGGCGACCTGGGGATTCTGGCCGACGCCGCCGAACACCGTGCGAGTGGTGAGTCCGGACGCCTGCGCCAGCGGCGCCAAGGCTGCTTCGATCTGGCCGACGAGTTCCCGCGTCGGGGCGAGGATCAATGCCCGTGGTGCAGTGGGACGGGCACGGGGACCATCGGAGAGTCGGGCGACCAGCGGAAGCAGGAACGCGTACGTCTTGCCCGAGCCGGTGCGGCCGCGTCCGAGGACGTCGCGACCAGCGAGGGAATCAGGCAGCGTTGCCGCCTGGATCGGAGTGGGGTTCTCGATGCCGAGATCGGCGAGAACGGTGGACAGGCGTGCGGGCACGCCAAGGGATGTGAAGGAAGTCAAGGGGTTGCTATCTGTGCGGTGTCTCACCGAAGCGCCAGGTCCGAAGGTTTCGGCGGGGCTGAGCACAGTGCGAATTCTCGGGGCAGATTGCCTGGGCAGATTGCCGAGCTACGACGTGCGTTCAACTCGCGGCGAGAACTCAACGAGCTGAGGGCTTCACCCTACGGGGTCCAACGACGATCCGTCGCATCCCGCGCCCGTGACATGAGACACGTTCAGAAGATCCAGTTCAGCAGCACGGTCAGCACCACGGACAGCACGAC